>NZ_JBLVOM010000259.1:66850-151059 GCF_053543775.1 Acinetobacter endophylla
CAGGCCGGTATTCTAACCAACTGAACTACCGCTGCAACTATAAGGTCTCAACATGAAAGAGCTTGGTGGGCGCTGACGGGATCGAACCGCCGACATTCTGCTTGTAAGGCAGACGCTCTACCAACTGAGCTAAGCGCCCTTTCTAAACGTCTATCATCGTTTGATGGGTGCATTATAGAGAATCTGCACAGCCTGTCAAACGCTTTTCGGAATGTTTTCCACTTTTTAGGTGTGAGTGATTAAAAAATAGGTTGTTTGTTAAAAAAAACAACACTTTTTGTTTATTTTTTAAGTCTCTACCGAAATTTTTTAATTTTCAAAATGAAAATTGAAGCGAAATTTTGTGTTTTACCCTGCGAAGTTTCAGTCTAACCACACGACATATTGCAATTCTGATTAAGGATTATACAAAGCTTTAAAATACTCGACGTTGTGTTCATGTAATCTTTCAACTGTCATTTATTTTTATTCAGAAAATGCCAGTAAATCTAAGCTTCAAATAATCATTTAACCCATTCCATGCGATAAAAATACCATCTGGATCAGATTAATCAATCTTTTATGCTGTCTCCACCAAGCAGATTCAGTCCATAAAAACAAAACCATTTTCACATAATCTTAAAATCTAACTTTTATTCGCTTTTCGAAACATTCAGCCTGCCCAGATCTAATGCCTGTTCTGAAATATAGACCAGTGCATCTTCACTGATCAGGTCAAATAATTCAGCGACCTCCGGATTACGCATACGGATACAGCCGTGCGACAGCGGCTCTCCCATCTTTTCGGTTTCTGGGGTGCCATGAATATAGATATAACGCTGATAGGTATCGCAGCCCTCGCCTTGATTAAAACCCGCTTCAAGGCCACTCAGCCATAAAATGCGCGTCAGGATCCAGTCCCGCTGCGGGAATTCTGCCGCCAATTGAGGATTATAAATTTCACCCGTCGCCTGACGTGCGACAAATACACTATTTAAGGGAGCATTCTGACCAAACTTTTCAGCAATCTTGTGCCAGCCACGAGGAGTCTTGCCACTATTTTCAGTTTCACCAATGCCATTTTTGCCACTGGAAATCAGATATTGCTTGTTTAGACGGGGCAGATACAGTTTTTGTTGGGCAAGATCAATCAGGATAGCGGCTTGATCCAGATGCAAGGTATTCATGACTTGTTATTCTCAGACTTTATTTTATTTGGCTTTATAGGGTTTAACTGATTATCTTCAGATGGCGCTGTTGGTAGATCTGTCTTTTCTGGGTCAACTGTATTTTGCTGAATAATGATCTGATTCGGTTCAGGGCGTCGCCATAACCAGATCGCGACGATCAGCATCGTAATATTGGTAAAGGCTTTTACGGCCAAGGGTGCAGTAGTAAACAGCATGATGATCCCGCTGATCAGCATCATGATACTGGCCAGCCATTTGGCCTTACGCGGTACAGTACCGTGGGCACGCCAATCTCTTAAGGTCGGACCATATTTGGGATGATTCAATAACCACTCATCCATTTGTGGCCAGCCTTTGGATGAGGCCCAGGCGGCCAGAATCAAAAAGACCGTTGTTGGCATACCCGGCAGGATTGCACCGATAAAGCCCAGGATCACAAACAGCACCACCAGACTTCGCCAAAACAACACTTTCATACATCAACCCTAACCGCAGAATTCAGGTAGTATAAAGCGTTTTCCGATACTGTCCGTTGTATTTCTGCACTTTTCACAGGTTGTACTATGCCCTTTTCCAGTTTAAACCAAAATCTTGTAGAGGCATGGCAACGTTATCAACATCCTCTGGTGCGTCAACTGGCATTCGCTGTCGGCAGTCCGAATATCCTGTCCGGCATTCCGGATGAACTTGAGCTTATACATCACTTTGAACTGCATGAAAGCCAGGCCTGGCAGCACTATCTGAGCCGTTACCATCCACGTTTAGAGTTTCTTGATCAGCATCCAGAAGAATTAATCGAATTTGTGCAGCAACTGAAAAGTACGCGTTTAGGGCTGCGCTTTGAAATGCTGATCTGGTTCTGGTTACTCGATGATGCCTATCATCCGTATCAGCTGCTTGCTCATAGTCTGCAAAAGATTGAAGGCGCCAAAACCCTGGGGGAGCTAGATTTTCTGTTATTAAATACTGATACAGGACAGATTGAACATTGGGAAGTGGCATTGAAATATTATCTGGCCGAAGCAGATTTTAGCCTGCCGCATTGGTATGGCCTAAACCGCACCGATACTTTAATCAGAAAAATGAAACATTTCACACAAAAACAATTCCAGTTTGATGAGGCTTTGCAGCATCCCATTCAAAGACGGTTTTGCGTCCTCAAGGGACAGCTGTATTTGCCTACACATCATGCCGATCAGCCAATTCCCTCATGGATCAATACCGAGCGTCGTCTGGGCTTATGGGGACAGCATATTCCTGCTGCACAGCACGGTTTCTATCGTCTGCAACGACATGAATGGATTTATCCGCAAGCCCGGCCGAGCAGTTCAGCTGCGATCTGGTGGACGGATGGACTTTATAAAAAACTCGATAGTGATGACTTTTATATGTATCGCAATCCGGTGCTGATCCAGCATCCATCGCATAAGCCCCTATAAAGCATTACATTTATTAACCGAAGCACTATGAAAACCACATATTTTTTAGAGCGTATATTTTCTACTCTAAGTCCCACATCATAATAATTTTATTATTGATTATACGGAGATGATGATGAAAAAAATTCTTGCTGCTTCATTAATGATGGCTTTTGTATTGACTGGCTGTAACACCGTAAAAGGCATGGGCAAAGATGTGTCTAAGGCTGGCGATGCGGTAACCAATACTGCTGAAAAAACCTCTGACGAAATCCGTCAAAACTAGTTTTTTCCTAAACGCTCACAGAACCCTATCTCAGATAGGGTTTTTTTATATCAGTCGTTCACATTCACGTCTATATTCGCCTATTATAGAACCGAAAAAATTATCGACTGTTGAATACCGTATGAGCTCTTCCGCTACCCTCGATTTAAGCCTGCAACTATTACGTCAGCCTTCTGTCACACCGATTGATCATGACTGCCAGAACATCATGGCTGAACGTTTAAAGAAGATTGGTTTCAACATTGAATCCATGCGCTTTGAAGATGTAGATAATATCTGGGCACGCAAAGGCACAGAAGGTCCGGTCTTCTGTTTTGCTGGCCATACCGATGTCGTGCCAACCGGTAATCTGGATGCCTGGAACTCAGATCCTTTTTTACCTGAAATCCGTGAAGGCAAACTTTATGGTCGTGGCAGTGCCGACATGAAGACCGCTTTAGCAGCTATGGTAGTTGCCACAGAACGTTTTGTAGAAAAATATCCAGACCATAAAGGCTCGATTGCCTACCTGATCACTTCAGATGAAGAAGGCCCGTCGATTAATGGCACGGTGAAAGTGATTGAAACACTGGAAGCGCGTAATGAGAAAATCACCTGGTGTCTGGTCGGTGAACCGTCTAGTACCAATACATTGGGTGATATTGTCAAAAATGGCCGTCGTGGTTCAATAAATGCCAACCTGACTGTAAAAGGCAAACAGGGTCATGTGGCTTATCCGCATCTGGCCGTCAATCCGATTCATACCGCTTCCAAAGCCATTGCTGAACTGTGCGACACAGTCTGGGATCATGGCAACGAATATTTCCCGGCGACGACCTTCCAGATTTCCAATATCAATTCGGGTACAGGCGCAACTAACGTAGTTCCCGGCACCATGAACCTATTGTGCAACTGGCGTTATTCAACTGAAGTGACCGCTGAAGAACTTAAAGCACGTACTTTAGAAATTCTGGATCGTCATGGTGTGGATTATGACATTTCTTGGACTTTATCTGGCCTGCCTTTCCTGACGCCAGTTGGTGAACTAGTAAATGCAGCTAAAACCGCCATTCTGAATGTGACGGGGACTGAAACTGAACTATCGACTTCGGGCGGTACCTCAGATGGCCGCTTTATTGCCCCTACCGGCGCACAGGTACTGGAACTTGGCGTATTGAATGCCACGATTCATCAGATCAATGAACATGTCGATATTGCAGACTTAGAGCCATTGGCTGAAATCTATGAGCAGATTCTCGTGAATTTACTTGCCAATTAAGTAAATTCATAACGCAATAAAAAAGGAACTCCATGGAGTTCCTTTTTTATATTTTATAGCCTGGATTACAGCCCGATTGTAGCCTGAATATTGGTCATATTCGGAATATGGAACAGCTGTTCGTTCATGCGCACATATTGAAAGATGGCAGGATCATTCACCGGCTGATCGACATCGACCACTTCGGAAATACGAATCCGGATGGTTTTCGGCATTTCATTACACATCAGGGCAAAGCGCTGAGTAATTTCATCCCCCTCAATCACCAGTGCCACCCCATTTTGACGTGACGGATCATTCACTGCATAGACCGGTAACTGTGCCTCATGCCATTCTACAGTTTTGACCTGAGTATTGCTATCCAGTGCTGACAGGACAATGTTTTGTGGCAATAACATCGGATCTTTGCCATGACAGTCAATAATATAGGCATCAATAAATCCGGTCGATACCGTAATCAGATGCTGAAGTTCCTGCTGGCTAATCTGATCAGCCATTTTATTGCTTGAATTGGTCTGACTCATATATTACCTCTGTTTTTCAGCAATCAGTTGCTGGATATTGGCCAACAGTTCCGCTTCCTGGAACGGTTTACCCATATAGTGCGTTACGCCCAAGCTGAATGCACGTTCACGATGCTTCTCACCGGTACGTGAGGTAATCATAATAATCGGCAAGTCACGGTGAATATCATGGTGACGAACCAGATTGGTCACTTCGAAACCGTCCATGCGCGGCATTTCGATATCCAGCAACATCAGATCCGGTCTGACGTTTTCAAGCTGCTCGATCGCATCTACGCCATCTTTGGCAGTGACAATATCATAGCCTTGACGTTCAAGCAGACGCGACGTCACTTTACGTACAGTCACCGAGTCATCGACAATCATCACCAGACGACGTGCATTTGAATTACGCGAACCATCACGCTGATCATTCAGCTGTTTGACACGCTGTGTCGCCTGAATCTGGCGGGCAACATTCTGTCCATCGAGAATCAGACAGACCTGACCATCACCCAGAATCGTGGCACCGGCCACTACCCCGACGTTGGCAAACTGCTGTCCAATCGGTTTTACTACAATCTGCGCTCGTGAACCGACCAACTGATCGACCAGCAAGGCAATGGTTTGACCACTATTACCTTTAATCAACAGCACCGGCAATGAATGACCAACATTATTCAGACGTGGAATCGGCTGGTTGCCAACAAACTCAGACAGATAACGCAGCTTATAGTTTGCGCCATCGATCTTGAAATAGTCATCTTTACTGTTGAAATAGCTTTCCAATGTGGTCGGTGCAATACGCACAATTCGGTCAATCTGCGCCAGAGAAATCGCATATTGCTGATCGCCCACTTTCACCATCAAGGCATCGCTGACCGCTACGGTCGTCGGTACGCGAATCGTAAAGACCGTACCCTTGCCCAGTTCCGAGCTCACTGACACATGGCCGCCCAGTGATTTGATCTCGCTTTGTACCACATCCAGACCGACACCACGACCAGAAATCTGGGTCACTGCTTTCGCGGTACTGAAACCAGGATGGAAGATAAATTGCAGGATTTCTTCCTGATCAATGACTTGATCCGCTTTGATTAGATCCAGACTCAGCGCTTTTTCACGAATCTTCTCCGCATCGATCCCCTTACCATCATCACTAAAGGACACGATTACATCGGTTCCCTGACGGCTGATGTTCAAGACAATAGAACCGACTTCCGGCTTGTTCAGTGCGATACGATCTGCAGTATCTTCCAGACCATGGTCAATCGCGTTACGCAGCATATGCTCAAATGGGGTGACCAGTCGCTCGAGAATGTTACGATCCAGTTCACCTTCGGTATTCTGTACGATCAGTTCTGCAGGACGGTTCAAGGTGGTCGAGGTTTGACGCACGATACGCTGTAAACGCGGCAACATCCGATCAAATGGAACCAGACGGGTACGCATCAGGCTTTCCTGAATCTCGGCCTGAATACGGGATTGTTGCAATAACAGACCTTCAGTTTCGCGAATCTTGTCGGCCAGTGTACTCTTGAAGTCGACCAAATCCGATGCAGATTCTGCCAGTGATTTGGACAGCTGGTTTAGAGAGGAATATTGGTCCATTTCTAGCGGGTCAAAGTCGGCATAACGCGAATTCTCTGAACCATGTTTGGCAATAATCTGTGATTCCAGCTCGCCTTCCATTCGACGTAACTGATCGGCAAGACGCTTGATCGCCAGTTCCATCTCGTTCAAGGTATTGCCCAACTGACCCAGGTCCATCTCGATACGCGAACGGTTAATCGAGTTCTCACCGGACAGGTCAATCATCTTCTCGACCAGATCAGCAGAGATACGGATCATCTCGTTATTACTATCGCTGGTACCGCTATTCGCCCATTCACCCATCATCTGTGGCGGTTCAGTACCATCACCTTCAACAAAGCCGAAGTCGGTGCTGACTACAAGATTATCTGTTTTCGCCAGACGCTCAGGCAACTGTGCAGTAACGTCCACATAAGCAATCTTTTTCAGACTACTGTGCAGCGGCTCAAAACCGCTATAGTCGCGTTGGAAAATCGCCTGTCTTAACCAGACCAGCGTTTTCTGCAGTAAGCCATCATAGGCATTTGAGTTAAATTGATAGACCGCAAACTGTTCGAAAGTCGTTTCCAGCTCATAGGCAATACTGGCCACTTCTTCAACATCTACCATACGTGCGCCACCCTTGATACTGTGGGCAGCACGCTGTAATTGCAGCAATAAACTACGGTCACTACGCTGGTCAAACCATTGACTGAGGAGCTTCTCGGCATTCGCCAGAATCTCTTCGGATTCTTCGAGGAAAGATTCTTCAACAATCGATTTCAGCTCGTCTTCTTCAGAACGTTCTACTGGTGTGTCTTCAATAGGCTTAGGAGATTCCAAGATTTCCAGTAATTCTTCAGCTTCAGCCAGATCAGTCGCAGGCTGTTGAGTCGCTGTGGATTCTTCAAGTTGCGGCTCAGAAATTGATGTCGCTTCGACCTCTGCAACTTCAACTACAGCGCCCATGCTTTGAACAGCAGCAACAGCTTGTCCAAACACCAGCGCCTGAATATTTTGCAAAATCGCAATCGCTTCTGGTGCAGGATAATCAATACCGTCTTCCCGAATCGATTGAATACGATCGGAAATGTTGTCCTGTACCAGACGGACAATCTGGATTAAAGCAGGTGTCACGGCAATTTGCTGACGGATCACACGCTCATAAATACTTTCCAGTTCATGCGCAATCAAACCGATATGCGAAGCTGCAATCATGTTTGCACCACCTTTTAAGGTATGCAAATGACGCATCAGATTGTTCAGTGAAGTCGTATCATCCTGTTTTTTGCTCCAGGTATTCAGATCTTCATCAATGCCTGCGAGCAATTCATCCGCTTCTTCCAGGAAGATACTTAATAATTCTTCATCAAAATCACGGTTGGTTTCAGTACTTTGCTGCTGCTGACGATCCGCAGCGATGCGTTGGCTCAAGCCAGCAAAATCGACACTGCCAGTCGCAACAGTTTCAGCCACCTGTGTGGCCTCTGAGCTTAGCTCAACATTCTGATTGGTATTATCTTCAGCAAATATTTCCAGATCCTGCTGCACAAATGCAGACAGTTCACTGAGTATTTTTTGAATTTCATCATTCAGAATGACGCGCTGTCCTGCGGCCAAGGTATCAAATAAATGAATAAATTCCTGGTGCGCCTGTGCGAACAATTCATAGGCATAATCGCTATTTAGCAGTACTGGCTTTTCAAGCAGCGCATCATAAGCCGATTTCAGATCGGCAGTGAATTCATGAATTCCCTGCGCTGCCCGGCTTTCTGTATGTGCTAGCAATTCTGCAGCCTGCTGGCTAAGTGCCTGAATATATTCCGGATAATCGACTTGGGCGCGTTTATCAAATTCAAACTCGGCATCCAATAACAGATCAATATCCAGCTCAACCAGTTTGGACACCAAGCCTTGCGTCTGAATGCTATTGGTTTCAGTAACTGCAAAGCCATAATCATGCCAGACACGCTCAAAGGTGGCGTATACCGCATCCAGTTTTGCAGTATTGCCCTGACGTAGCAGGTGCAGATAGTCACTCACGAACTCCGCATACTGAATCAGCAAAGCAGTTTCTTTTGAAGTAGAAGCAATTTCATCCTGTAGCAAAGTTTTGAACAGATGTTCCACCTTGGAACTGGCTTCAAAAATCTGGTCAATCTGCGCCATGGATGAACTGCCGCGCAAAGTATGAATCGCACGAATCAGCGCATTATAATCTTGTGATTTTTCATCTTCAGTGCGAAGGAAGGTAGCAATCGTATCCAGATGCTCTTCTGCTTCTTCAATAAAGATCGCCACAGTTTCTTCGATATCACTGCGAACCGGTACTTCTACTGGCGCTATTGTTAGCTCAACTTCACTTGGCTCATTGTCTGCAAGCTCAAGACCTGTCATCTGACCTTCAGCGGTCAAATGATCTGCCAATGCCAGTAATTCTTCCAATGCAGGTTCAGGCGAAATTTGTTGTTGTAATTGTTGTCCCAACAGCACCATTGGACGCAGATCGAGATCCAATTGCTGTACATGTTTGAATTTTGGATATAAAGCATATTGATAGACATTCAGTACCGCTTGGGCAAATTTCTGTACCGTCGGTGTTAGCTGAATCGAACCGGACAAAACCCGGTTTAAGGTATCTTCAACCGCCCAGGCCATTTCCCCTGCCGATTTTGCCCCGACCATGCGGCCTGAACCTTTCAGGGTGTGAAAATGGCGGCGAATGGTCTTCAGATTTTCTTGATGATCTGGATTGCTCAACCATTCTGGAAATAAAGCATTTAACTCAACGAAGATCTCTTCGATTTCCTCAACAAAAATTTCAAGAATTTCTGCATCTTGGTCAAGATAACTATCTTCAGGAAGCGTTGTCGTTTCAACTAAATTTTTTAATATTTCTTTCATAGCTCATGCTTCTTACGTTATGCCGCCAAGAAGGGCGCTCAAACTTAATTGTGACCGTCACGCGATACCTAACGTATGAAGTTAAGTACATCTTGTCGAGGCTTTATCTGTATTTTCTGAATGTGTCTCAACCGCGGTCAAGACACATTTCCCCATCATGTCTGACTTTATTCTGGTAGTTTAAAGTCAGATACAGATTCACGTAATGCATCGGCCATGTTTGCCAGTTCAGATACTGAACGTGCTGTATCGAAGGTTGCACTGGTGGTTTGCGAGGTAATTTCCTGTACGACATTCATCGTGGTCGCAATATGACCTGCAGATGCTGACTGCAGTTTCGCAGCATCAGAAATGTTCGCAATCAGTTTCGCAAGGTTGTTCGATACTGTTTGAATCTCATCTAGTGCTACACCGGCATCTTTAGACAAGTTCGCACCACGTACAACTTCCGATGTAGTTTGTTCCATCGAAATAACGGCTTCGTTCGTATCCGTTTGAATGGTTTTTACCAGGCCTTCAATCTGCTTGGTTGCAGAAGCTGAACGTTCCGCAAGACGCTGTACTTCATCGGCTACGACCGCGAAACCACGACCTGCTTCACCGGCCATCGACGCCTGAATCGCTGCGTTTAATGCCAGAATGTTCGTCTGGTCAGCAATATCGTTAATCAAGGCTACGATGTTACCAATTTCCTGAGAAGATTCACCCAAACGTTTAATACGTTTTGAAGTTTCCTGAATCTGTTCACGAATCGTGTCCATACCCTCAATCGAGCGATGTACGACATCCGCACCGTTTGCAGCAATTTGTACTGAACGCTCTGCTACCACCGCTGATTCATCGGCGTTGGCAGATACCTGGTCAATCGACAGTGCCATTTCGTTAATCGCTGCAGAAGCACCAGCAATTTCTTGTGCCTGATGCTCAGATGCTTCAGCTAACTGGTTGGTAATGCTTTGTGTAGTTGCAGTATATTGCGCAACTTCTTGTGAAGTTTCAGTAATACGCGATACCAGGTCACGTAACTGGTCAATCGCAAAGTTAATCGAGTCGGCAATCGCACCGGTAAAGTCTTCAGATACTGTTGCATATGAACGCAAGTCACCATCTGCAAGATCGGCGATCTCATCCAGTAAACGTAAAATCGCATTCTGGTTACGGTCATATTCTTCTTGTAAACGGCCTACACGCTGCTTATCCGACAAGCCACGCAGAGAAAGCAACTTGAATACACACAGCAAGAAACCGACTAATAATGCGATTAGCAGGACTGCCGGAACAACCGTTTTAAGACCTGAGTTACCCGATAATTTATTCAGGTTATCCAAAAGCACATCAGATTGAGAAAAAATAGATGCGGCTGCCTGACGAACTTTTACGATCTGTGTAGAGTTTTTCAGAATAATCGCTGATGCAGACTCGAGTACGTCATCATATTCAGCCTTGATACCTTCCAGAGATTCACGCAGAGTTGGATCATCAATACGCTGTACACCCAGTTCAGCAGAACCATTTAACTGTGCATTCAGATAAGAACCAAAAGTTTCGGTATCGGCACTGAAGTCATCCGCAGATTCACGTGAACCATCATTACCTGTCAGTACCAAACTGATTGAACGTAAGATACGTTCTGCAATGAATACCTGGTTTTTGGCAATAACCACCTGGTTCGATGGCATATCTTGACGTGCCATCTGGTCGACCATCAAGTTATATTCCGCCTGAATCCCTGGAATCGCTTCACCAATCGCGATGTTGGTGTCGTATAACTGGTTAATAATTTTTTGTTGCGAGGTAATCAGATCAATACTGCTGGATACTTCTGTCCACTGTTTATCAACAGCTTGCAAAGCATCATTGTTAGAGTGAATACTTTTAACTGTCTCAAGGTTTTCAGCAAAAGCTTTTTGCGAGTCAGTCAGGTTCTTCATGGCCTCAGGGGTACCCGAAGCTGTCGCTTCAGTCGCTTGGCGCGAAATCGTTTGCGAGAGGAGACGCAAATCACCCAGACTTTGAGTGAGCTCGTTGGTACGTGGAACACTATAAAAAAGATACAATAAAGTGATCAGTGCGGCTAAAAGACAGCCTGCTGCCCCATAAATCAGCGGTTTTGATTTTTCACTATCACCAAATACACGTGATAACTGATCTACCTGCGTTTGAATCTTAGCTAAAAAAGCATTACCGCCTTTGCGGCCAGTGCTCTCACCTGTATTTTTCTTTTTAAGTTTAAAGCCCATGCAGCCTCTCCCCGGTTGACGCCTTGCTTAGTTTCGAGCGCGACATTTAATTTATAAATTTTATAGATGCGTTCATAAATTTTGGATTTTGCAACAGACGACTGAATAAAAACACATGCCACTGCTGGTTGTGCTGATGGAAAAACCCCTGACAATATTCTTGTAAGTTTTTATCCAATTCAGATTTCTTCGAAAAGAAACTTTTCTTATTGAAATGTTGTATACCCAAAACTTGATCTACGACCAAACCCACATACTGGTCATTATGGTTGATGCATAATACTTTTTGAGTCGGTGAAAATTGACTGCTCTGCCCTGATACGTACTGCGTTAAATCAGAAACCGATAACAGTCTTCCCCGGATATTCGCCAGACCCAACACCCATGCTTGCGTCTTGGGTACCGGCGTATATTCTGGGGGATAAATCACTTCTGACACTTCCCCCAGTGGGGCAACAAAATATTGCCCCATCATCTCAAAAGCAATGCCCGACCATCGGTTAACTTCATTGCCATTGGAAACGTAGTTTTTATTCCCCCGTTTCGCAATGCGAAGCAATTCGATAAATCCATTTGCTGCCATAGAGCTTATCCTGCATTGAGGTGCTGCTTAATTACATCTATTAATTGTTTTTCATCGACTGGTTTTGTTAGATAATCCGCTGCGCCTTGACGCTTGCCCCATACACGGTCAGTGGCCTGATCCTTAGTACTCACAATCACGATTGGAATATGTTTGGTCGTTGCACCACGTGCAATCTGGCGGGTCGCCTGAAAACCATTCACGCCCGGCATAACCACATCCATCAGGACTAGGTCCGGCAATTCTGCCTGTGCCATGGTGACGCCATCTGCGCCATTGGCTGCTTCAATCACCTCAAAGCCGTGTTTAGAAAGAATCTCTCTAAAGCGAAAAGTTTCTGTCGGTGAGTCATCCACAATTAGGATACGTGCCATGCCAATTCCCCAAAAAAATCAAATATTAAGCACTAATATGGTTACGGATTGCATTGAGCAATTCATCTTTACTAAAAGGTTTAGTCAGGTATTCATCTGAACCCACGACACGACCTTTGGCCTGATCAAATAAGCCATCTTTACTCGATAGCATAATCACAGGAATATTCTGGTAATTCTGAGAGTTTTTGATTAAGGCGCAGGTTTGATAACCATCCAGGCGCGGCATCATAATATCTACAAAAACGATATCTGGATTTGCTTCGGCAATTTTTGACAAAGCCTCAAAACCGTCTACTGCAGTAATGACCTCATAACCTTCGCGTTGAAGAAGAGTTTCCGCAGTACGACGAATGGTCTTTGAGTCATCAATAACCATAATTTTTAGATTTTGGAATTTATCGTCCATTTGTTTAACCCTTCCCATTTTAGAAACTATATGCCATAAGGCTCATAGGATTATTTTATTACGATCGATAAACATTTTTAACATAAAGTCACTTGTATTATCAATGAACATTTTCTACACAAGTAGACAAAATCATTTATTTTTAATAACAGCTTCACATTTTCTTATCGTTATTGGTTTTTTTTTGACTAACGGTAGTTTTTTATTGATAAATTTAAGTCTAATATAACAAGATTATTACTTTAAAATAAGTAATTTAGTCAACTTTAAATTCGGGGAGCCAATGATGAGTCAGTTTTTAAGAAAACTTGCTGTCATTGATAAAAATAAAATGACTGGTCAATTCATTGTTGTTGTGCTGCTACTGTTACAGGTGAGCTTAACGTGTGCGAGTAGTAACCAACTCCCGCAAAAAGCCACTTGGTATCGTTATTATGACAGCAAGGGTGTGGCCAATATCAGTACTAATGTCACGCCAAATCATATCCGTTATGGTTATGAAGCACTTGACCAGAATATGCAGGTGATTAAGCGTGCCCGTCCTTATAATGCCGAAGCGGATATCAGGCAAGCGCCACAACGTGCCCAACAGGCGCAGCGAATTGCCGAAGATCATAAACTCAAGCGTGCTTATAACAATAGCCAGACCGCTTTACAGAAAAAGAATGACAGCCTGGTCCAGTTAAAAAAACAGATTGATTTTCAGCAAGAACAAATGAAGCAACTGCAAAAAGATCGGGTCATGTTTGTGCGTCAGGAACGTGAATATTTACGTAAAGGTAAAACCCCACCGGCACAGCTGAAAACAACATTAGACAATAACCAGAAAAATCTCGCTTCCCAGAAAGAAAATATTCAATCTTTACAAAGTCGCTATCGAAATCTGGAAGCAGAATACGACAAAATTATCGCCCGTTTAAAAGCACTTGAATAAATACAAATAGCTAGCCGTGGTTTTGATCCATAGCCAGCTAAAAGGACTCATATGCAAACTGCACCGCATTCTCATGATTTAAATATGCCTTCCCCGCGCTCTATCCTGATCATGAGTGCACTTTGCTTAAATATGTTTTTAGTGGCTTGTGATAAAAATGAACCCGTACAGCAAACCGAAACAGCCAAATCCATTGAAGTCATTCCTCAAGATCTAGTTGCAGTTCAATCTGGCAATTCAGTTCAAAAAACCGCATTCACCGGCACCATTCGTGCAGTCAATCAAAGCAGCATACAGTCACAGGTCTCTGCTACTGCCACCAGCGTAAACGCACAGGTAGGTCAAACAGTTGCCAAGGGACAAGTGCTGGTACGCCTGAATAATCAGGACAATGCAGCTCGTCTGGCACAGGCGCGTGCGAATCTGGCCTCAACTCAAGCGCAAGCCAATCAGGCGCACAACATGATGCAGCGTAAAAAGCGTCTGCTCGATCAGGGGTTTATTTCAAAAGTAGAATATGAACAAAGTCAGGTCGATTATCAGGCCCAGCTTGAAAATGTCCGCGCCCAGCAAGCCAATGTCGATATTGCCCAGAAAGCCGATCGTGATGGCACCATGACCAGTCCGATCAGTGGCGTGATTACGCAACGTCAGGTTGAACCGGGTCAAACCGTTGCCATTGGACAAACCCTGTTTGAAATTGTCGATCCGAAACGGCTGGAAATTCAAGCACGCGTACCTAGTGATCTGCAATCAGGTTTAAGACTGGGCAGTCAGGTCGAATACAACATTCAAGGTAATCCAAATCGGCTCACTGCCGTAATTAGTCGGATTTCCCCCATTGCAGATCAGGCCAGTCGCCAGATCGAATTCTTTGCCACGCCGAATGAAACCATTCCTTCGCTAAGTATCGGCTCCTTCGTTGAAGGCAACATTCTGAGTTCACAACAGATTTCTGGCCAGCTGATTCCATTAGATACTATTCAAGACATTCAGAATAAACCTTATGTCTGGATAATACGCCAGAATAAAATTATCAAAGTCAATGTTCAGGTACTAGAACAGCGTTATAGCGACAACATTGCCGTGGTTCAAGGACTGGAGAGCAGCGATCAGGTCAGCCGGGTTAAGTTTAGCGAAGCCGATCTGCAAAAAACTGTCACCCTTCGCGCCAACTAAAACCATTCATACAGGATCATTGACATGTGGTTTACCCGAATTAGTGTGAAGTATCCGGTTTTCACCATCATGATGATGTTCTGTTTGATGGTACTGGGACTGGCTTCCTGGCAGCGGATGGGCGTTGAAGAATTTCCTGATGTCGATTTCCCTTTTGTGGTGATCTATACCAACTATCCGGGCGCTTCTCCGGAAACGGTTGAATCGGAAATCACCAAGAAACTCGAAGATCAGATCAATACCATTTCCGGTTTGAAACAGGTGATTTCCCAGTCCAGTGAAGGCCTGTCCATCATCACCACTGAATTTAATCTGGATGTGACATCTACCACAGCAGCTCAGGACGTGCGGGATAAAATCGCTTCTGTAACTGCTGAATTTCGTGATGAGATTCAGGAGCCGATTGTAGAACGTTATGACCCGACGGCGAATGCGGTAATGTCGATCGTATTTGAATCCGACAATATGGATGTGAAAGCGCTCAGTTCTTATCTGGATCAGCGGATTGTGCCACAACTGCGCACAGTCCCTGGGGTGGGAACGGTCAATCTGCTTGGTGATGCGCAGCGCCAGATTCGGATTCAGGTGGAACCGCAAAAACTGCAAGCCTTTGGCATTGGTGTAGATAGCGTGATCAATACCTTAAAGGCCGAAAATATTGAAGTCCCGGGGGGGACGCTTAAATCGGGTAATTCGGAACTGGTCATTGAAATCAATTCCAAAGTGCTGCATCCCCTTGCTTTTGGCGATCTGGTCATTGCCAATAAAAACGGCATACCAATTTTCCTCAGACAAGTGGCTAATATTCAAGACAGTCAGGCAGAGCTGGAATCCGCAGCTTTTCTGAATGGCAAAACTGCAGTAGCGATTGATATTTTGCGTAGTTCAGATGCAAACGTCATCGAAGTAGTAGACAAGAGCTACGCAACTTTAGAAAGTATTGAGGCGCAGCTTCCACAAGGCACTACTTTACAAGTAGTGGTAGATTCCTCCAAAAGTATCCGCGGCACCATTGGCGATGTAGCCCGCACCATTATTGAAGGTGCGGTACTGGCCGTGCTGATAGTCCTACTTTTTCTGGGTTCTTTCCGTTCAACTGTGATTACCGGTTTGACTCTGCCCATTGCACTCTTGGGCACGCTGACCTTTATCTGGGCCTTTGGCTTTAGCATCAATATGATGACTTTGCTGGCGCTGTCCTTGAGTATTGGTCTGTTGATCGATGATGCGATTGTGGTGCGTGAAAATATTGTCCGGCATGCCGATATGGGCAAAGATCATGTCACTGCCGCGCTCGATGGCACCAAAGAAATTGGCTTAGCCGTACTGGCCACGACATTGACCATTGTTGCCGTATTCCTGCCTGTTGCCTTTATGGGCGGAATTATTGGCCGTTTCTTCTACCAGTTCGGGGTCACGGTGAGTATGGCCGTTCTGATCTCGATGTTTGTCAGCTTTACCCTGGACCCTATGCTCTCTGCACACTGGGCAGAAAAGAAAAAAGATCCAAACAAAAAACCAGGTCGGGTGAAACGTTTCTTTAGCTGGATCTCTGGCAAGCTGGATAACCTAAGCCATGTCTATGAAAAAGTGCTAAAACTGGCATTGCGCTTCAGATTGATTACCTTAATGATTGCTGTGGCTTCATTAGTTGGTGCTTTGGGTTTATCTAAGCTGATTGGTACCGAATTTGTACCGGTTCCGGATAAAGGCGAAATCCGGATCAAGTTTGAAACACCGGTCGATTCATCGCTTGAATATTCACAAGCCAAACTGCAGCAGGTGGATCAGATTATTCGTCAGCATCCGGATGTCAAAGCCACCTATGGCGTGATTAATGGCGCAACCGACCGCGGTAAAAACCATGTCAGTTTACGGGTAACCGTGACGCCGCGTACCGAACGTGAAAAAACCCTGAATGACCTGAATAATGAGTTCCGCCAGCGTCTGCAATCGGTGGCCGGAATCAGCATTACCTCGGTGGCATCCGCTGATGAAACCGTGTCAGGCGGTCAGAAGCCGATCATGATCTCGATCAAAGGTCCAGATCTGGATGAACTGCAAAAAATTTCTGATCGCTTTATGACGGAAATGGCGAAAATTAATGGCATTGTCGATCTGGAAACTTCATTAAAAGAACCCAAGCCAACTCTTGATGTACAGATTAATCGCGTCTTGGCCAGTGATTTAGGTTTATCAGTCAATCAGATTGCCAATGTAGTGCGTCCGCTGATTGCCGGTGATGATGTCACGACCTGGCAGGATGAAAAAGGTGAAACCTATGATGTGAATCTGCGCCTGACCGAAGACCAGCGCAGCTTGCCTAGCGATTTACAGAATATGTATATCACCTCAAATAAAACCGATGCCAATAATCAACCAATTCTGGTTCCGCTTTCGAGCGTGGCCAAATTTGAAGAAAAACTCGGTGCCTCGCAGATTAATCGACGTGATCTGGCACGTGAAGTGCTAGTCGAGGCCAATACCTCAGGACGTCCTGCAGGCGACATTGGTACGGATATCAGCCGCTTGCAAGAAAATTTTGATATGCCACCGGGTTATAGTTTCGATACTCAAGGCTCCAATGCCGACATGGCAGAATCCGCAGGTTATGCCCTGACTGCGATTACCCTGTCGATTGTCTTTATCTATATTGTGCTCGGTTCGCAGTTCAACAGTTTTATCCATCCTGCGGCAATTATGGCCTCACTACCATTGTCGCTGATTGGCGTATTTCTGGCCTTGTTCCTGTTTAACTCAACCATGAACCTGTTCTCGATTATCGGCATTATCATGCTGATGGGACTGGTGACCAAGAATGCGATTCTGCTGATCGACTTCATCAAGAAGGCCATGGACCGCGGCGAAGACCGTTATGATGCGATTATTGCCGCTGGTAAAACCCGTTTGCGTCCTATTCTGATGACTACCAGCGCGATGGTCATGGGCATGGTGCCACTTTCCCTAGGGCTAGGTGAAGGTGGTGAACAAAGTGCACCGATGGCGCATGCGGTGATTGGTGGGGTAATTACCTCTACCCTGCTGACCCTGGTGGTGGTGCCGGTGATCTTTACTTACCTGGATGACTTTAAGAATTTTATGCTGCGTCAGGCACGTAAAATCATGGCATAATTTAATGCAACACAATGAGGTGACATTCCCAAAAGCTCACCTCATTTTTTATTGTATAATCCCTGCTTTAACGCTTAATTTTTTAGGACAGTTTCCATGCGCGCGAGTCGCTTTTTATTTGCAACGTTAAGAGAAACCCCGAACGATGCTGAGGTTATTTCACATCAGCTCATGCTTCGTGCCGGTATGATTCGTAAGTTGGCTTCAGGTCTATACACCTGGTTGCCGATGGGCGTTCGCGTATTAAATAAAGTTGAAGCGATCGTTCGCGAAGAAATGGACAAAGTCGGTTCACTTCAAGTCTATATGCCGGTGACTCAACCTGCATCTTTATGGGAAGAATCAGGTCGTTATGTACAATACGGTCCTGAGCTTTTACGCTTCAACGACCGCCATGGCAACCCATTTGTTCTCGGTCCGACGCATGAAGAAGTGATCACTGACCTTGCACGTAACGAATTAAAAAGCTACAAGCAATTGCCTGCAAACTTTTACCAAGTACAAACCAAATTCCGTGACGAAATTCGGCCACGTTTTGGCGTAATGCGTTCACGTGAATTCATTATGAAAGATGCCTACTCTTTCCATGCCAACCAGGAATCACTGCAACAAACCTACGACGACATGTATGCAGCCTACTGCAAAATCTTCACCCGTCTTGGTTTAGATTTCCGTCCAGTACAAGCAGATACTGGCTCAATCGGTGGTTCAGGTTCTCACGAATTCCACGTGCTGGCTTCAAGCGGTGAAGATGATATCGCTTTCTCGACTGAATCTGACTATGCAGCCAATATTGAAATGGCAGAAGCAGTACTTGTCGGTGAACGTGCGGCACCTACACAAGAACTCAAACTGGTAGATACACCAAATCAAAAAACCATTGCAGATGTATCAGCATTCTTGGGTACGAACCCTGCTCATTCAGTAAAAGCCTTATTGGTTCAAGGTGTTGTAGCGGAAGAAGGTCAAGATGCACCTGTGGTTGCTTTATTCCTTCGTGGTGATCACGAACTGAATGAAATTAAAGCTGAAAAACATCCTTTAATTGCTGCACCTTTGACATTTGCTACTGAAGAACAACTTCAAGCACTTGGCTTAACTGCTGGCTTTGTCGGCCCTCAAGGTCTGGTCGAAAAAGGTGTCACCGTCATTGTTGATCGTGCAGCATCGGTATTGTCTGATTTTGTTGCGGGTGCAAATGCAGCAGATCAACACGCAACAGGTGTAAACTGGGAACGTGATGCGCAGTTCACTGAAGTTTATGACCTACGTAACGTGGTTGAAGGCGATCCATCTCCAGATGGTAAAGGTACGCTTCAAATCAAACGTGGTATCGAAGTGGGGCATATCTTCCAGTTGGGTCAAAAATACTCTGAAGCTTTAGGTTGTAAAGTCTTGGGTGAAGATGGCAAGCCATTCACTGTAACAATGGGTTGTTATGGTATTGGTGTAACGCGTGTAGTAGCTTCTGCAATCGAGCAGAACTTTGATGAGAAAGGCATTATCTGGCCAACTGCCATTGCACCGTTTGAAGTTGCCATTGTGCCGATGAATGCGCACAAATCTCCAAGAACTATGGAAGCTGCGGAAGCACTCTATGCTGAATTGCAAGCTGCAGGTTTTGACGTGTTACTCGATGACCGTAATGAACGTCCGGGCGTGAAATTCTCTGATCTTGAGCTTACAGGTATTCCACATCGTATTGTGATTGGTGAAAAAGGCTTGGATGCAGGTACTTTTGAATATAAAGGCCGCCGCGATGCTGAATCAGTAAATATTTCGAAAGAAGAATTATTGGAGAAGATTGCTAAATAATTCCGCTTTCTTATAAAAAATCCCGCGTAATGCGGGATTTTTTATGGCTATAAACTAGCAGAACTTATGCCCACCAAAGCAGTTTGAAGTCACATTCTGGTTTTGTAGCAACTTATCCATTAAGGTTAAGGTTGCGGGAGTTCCACCATTGTAGTTAGTAAATTGACCGACATCAATATTTAATTTACGTACGACTGGCACATTTGCAAGCGAACCTACAGCTTCACCTACATTTACATTAATCAAATTTTCAGGACGTAACAGGAATTCTGAAATAGCTGTGGCAACTTGAGGTAATACAAATGAAATATCCACTTCATCTGTGGTTTTTAATACCCCTAGTTGGATCGGATCTTTAAAAGACATCCACCAACCTGGTTTGGCAATATCAGCTGCATCTGCTCCTTGCCAATGTACATTTTGACTTTGTAAAGATAAATAGCCGCCTGTACCATTTAAAGGAATATTATGAATCATGTTCAAAGCCTGGACAAAGGTAATGTCCATATTCAGATTATCCAGACTTGAACCGGCCCCCATTTGAAAGAAAGAATGAGTTCCCAAATTAAGAAAGTCAATTAATGGGTCAAACTCCACGTATAGTTTATCATTTGAGAAATTTGGTGTACCAATTACATCGTTTGGCAAAGTTGCGCCAGATATAGGCGCTGCCAAAGGAATCGAGGTAATACTGGAACGAATATTCGTCACAGTTGCCGACTTTAGTCGTTGTCCGGTTACAATAGTCTCAGGCATGGTAAAGTCCACCCGCATGGAAGGCACAGTAATTCCAGTATGGCCCTCAGCACCAGGCTTACTAATAAATTCACGTGTTTGCCCCAAGGCCTTTAAATTCCCTTGAATTTTTTGATCACTTGCATTACCGAAAGTTCCGGCCTTTGTTACAGACTCGCCCGTAGTCTGCGCCATTTTCATATAGCCACTAAAACTTTTGAGACCATCATTCGGATTCTCAACGTTATCAGTTCCCATGGTCAAAAGCCCGACAATTTTATCTGCACCTAAGCGAAAACCCACTACTTCTCGGGTAGAGGCACTTCCGCCATTTTTAATCGCAAATTCAATAAAAGGATTATTTATACTGGCACTAGTATTAGCCCGATCACCGGAAAAGACAGGATTCCCTTCAGCATCAAAGCTGGGATTCAATCCACTTAATGCTAAGTTGGAAATATCAATATCACAGCCTGTTCCACCGTTACTTCCACCACAACCGAGCTGTAAAGTTTTAATATTAACGTTCAACTCCATCAAAGCCTCAACGCTCAGCTTATGAAAGTTAATCCCTTGAGATGAATCATAAGCATTTTCTAGATTTAATAATGCTTGTGCATCAACTGCAGATAAAGCGTCATCATCTAAAGCTGTCATTGCAAAACTTTGCTGTGTAATCACACACATTGCCAAAGCCAGACTATTCAAAAATATTTTTTTCATTTTAACGTCCTTATATTCTTATTAACGTGGTGTGATTCCCATCGTGCTACGAATGGTTCCACCAGTCAGTGCAATACTTGCCATATTTTGCATATTGCCATTGGTCGCCATGGCAAAATTGGTTTTAAATGGTGTCGCAATATTATTTTCGTAATTGAGTTTGACTTGATTATCCAAAGTCACTGTATCGGCACTGACACGAACTTTTCCTTTAACGCCCAAATGACCTTCCATCCGGTTAAAGTTAATCGAAGAAGTTTTTAATACCCCGGTTGAATCAATATCTTCATTGGCAATACTGAAATAGCTACCTAAATTATCTTTATCTGTATTTTCTTCTGATGTGAGTGGCCTAAATTTAAAGTTTGCCTCAAGTGACAAGAAGTTGGTATCTGGAGAACTGGCGGTTGGATCTACCCCAGGAATAATCACCAGTTCACCATTTCCATCAAGTTTAAAAGCGATATTGGTTAAAACATCGTCACGTTTGGAAAAATTATCGTGAGGCACATAGGCCCCGCATTTAGTGACCGATGCACTGGTACAGTTATATTTAGACCCTGGTAACTGACCAATCGCAAGCTCAGCTTTGGCTCCAATCAGTAGTTTATCAGCACGAATATAAATACCTTCATCTTCATAGCCAATAATACCTTCCGACTTGATCAGAGCATCGATATTCCTAAAGCCGGCATAATAATTAACTGCCTCACCATGATCGCCATTCTTGCCATCAATCAATATTATTGAGGTAGTGCTTGGCAAACCGGTTTTTTTGTCAATTCCGTAACCTTCAGTCGATGCCATGATGTTATAGGCAATGGCCTGTTTATTGTCTAGCCCATAGGTCGTCCCAGATAATGCAACATTGGCATTTAAATTATAGATAGGAATACCAATCCCCCATGAGCCCCCATCCCCACCCAGCTCGTTGAGCGAATTATCTGAAATAAACCGTGCCTTCGCAGCAATGGCCTGAAAGTCCATGCCTCGTATAGCAATAAGTGCAAAGTCATCCCCAGCCGCTGAAGTGCTGAGCGTCTGTTTAAGCACCTCACTCCCACCTAAAGTCTTTCGCATATTTTCATTAATGATAAAATCAAGACTTTTTGCAGTAATAGTATTTATATATATATTCCCAAAATCGATATAAGCATTTTTCCCATGTAAGGAACCGTCAGCATTACGTGTAGTCAATGGTCTGAGATTGGAAAATTGCACCGCATGGCTTCCCTTACCAGTATGACCAATCTCAAGTGTTGTCGGTGCCATAGTTGCTGGACGTCCAGTACTATTAGCACCTGTGAAATCTGCAGACAAGCCCAGATTCAACCCGCCTTCTCCGACCAGGCCACTGTAACCTGTTGCAGTTTTGTCTTGACGTTCTAGTACACCATTCACCTTGTTACTAACATCAAAAGTACCTATCTGGGTTTGATCTGCACTCATGGATAATCTTGCGTTAGTGACTGCACCCGAAGCCCCTAAACGCATAATATTTTTGCGTTCGTTATTTGGCGTATTATACCGTAAATCAATGTTAACCCCCGGATTGGTCGGATTAACCCGGCCAGCCGCGATATCAGTCAGATCTACAGCACGCTTTAAATCTACATACTGCTCTCGTGTTGTCAAAACCATGCCTTCGTTCGGGTCAATATACAGATAGCCCGATCCTGCAAAATTAAAGTTAAAGTCATTCAAAATCAGACTATTTTCGCCTAATTTATGACTAATCGTGGCATTTTTAAGCTGAAAATCGATACTGGCAATTGAATCTTTATTAAATAGACCTGCACTGGTTTGTAATAGCACACTAAGCGGTGTAGAGGTACTAATTCCTAATGCACCTAAGCTTTGATTAGATTGTGTACCCGCAGTCCGAATACTATTTGCAGACTGACTACATGGATTGGTCGTACAAGCAATTTTTACCAAGTTTAAATCTGCAGTGGCTTGAAATGGTGAAACACTTGCCGCAAGCCGCAGTCCTGCCCCTTCCGAAGTTGCACCGACATCTATTTCCAGTTGACTAAGGATTGGATTATTATCTTTTCCATTAATTTCAACATCATGCAAACCTAAACCCATTTTTGTATTAGTCGTTGGATTTGGATCATACCAATTAACTTGAGCAATACTGGCTTTAGAAATTTCATGAGTAATCACCATACCATCTTGTCCAGTGACTTCACTCAATTCCTGCTCTTCAATACTTTCAAGTGCATAACCTTGTTGGATAAGACACATGCATACTGTTAGCAATTTCAACTTTATTGTTGTTTTTTTCATTTATATATCCTTATGCTGTACTTGACGTTGTTACTAACAACGACTTTGTGCCCCACCTGTACAGTTATAACCAAATATTTTCAAATTGCCTGACATATGTAAATTGCCATGAACATTCAACCCCATAAATCCTTTCTCAGCACCTTTATCAAACGAAGGAACATCTTGGGGTGAGGTTGTATAAGTTCCATCGGCATTATAGGTACGGCCGGTATAGGCACTATAAGCACCTGTATTGGCATAACCTTCTAATGCACCAGCACCTGTGCCCGTTTCGATAGAAACTGTATTAAAACCTAAGTTACGGATCTTCAAAGGTTGGTCATCATAGAATCTGATGTCCATGGCCGTTTGTGGCTCATTACGATGATTAATAATGGTTGTTCCATCAATTGAGAACTTATCAATCTGAATTGTGCCCTGAATACCTTTAAACACTAACCACTTTTTATTTCCATTGGCATCCATATGATTATTCGGTGCAATTGCTAATCGGCAAAACTGTCTACTTTCCCCACAAGTGTCCGGATCGAGCACATAAAATACGTCTAAAGGATTGCCATCGCTTCCCAGTTTGGAAATGGTATCTTTAGACAGATCGGTAGCATAAATATGGTTTAAGGATAAGGTCCAGTTCAGGTCCGCTCCACCCTGTCCTACGGTATCAGTTAATGCTTGCTGATCCAGAACCTCTAATCCGGCATAGCTAAACATCGCAGTACATAACAGTGTACAAAGAGTCAATAATTTGGACATGTTCGTACTCCTTTATAGACCTGTGGTTTTTATTTTTAAATGTTGAATCAGCACACCATCAATGACTGCCGAACCAAAGTTTTTACTTGAGCCATCAATGCTTTTAAATACAATGCCGGTTGAATCAACACCATCCTTAGCTCGCAGCATATTTGTTCCTGGAATCCGTTCTGTGGTGCCTATGGCAATACTACTGTGAGTTGCATTACGCCCTTGATAAAGTGCAGTAGTATCTAAAACATTATTTTTAATTGGTGTGCCACAACTATAGTCATTACAGGTAGAACCCTTTAAATCGGTTGTTCCGAGTCCACCACCGTAATTTTGATAGATTTGATTATAAATAGAAGGAATATTGGGAATACGTGTCACTTCTAAAATAATGTTATTGCCTTCTGAACCCACCACGAAAGGCTGGTACATATTACCGAGCACCAAGTTAATATTTGGACTATAGAGATATAAACCATCAAAATCATGAAAGACTGGAGCAATACTTCCATTCAAGGCTGGGGTTGGGCCATCACCATCAAGCCCATCTGTTTTTGCTGCAGTACTTAAACGGATGCCTTTACTATTTAGATTAGAGTCCGTGATGCTTAAATTTTCTGGTTGATCATTAGTATTTAGACGAACAATACTCGCCATACCTAATGTTTGGCTGTAATTCTTATTGTCAGATTCTAAGGTTTGGAATAACCGAACTTGTGAGCCATTAAGACTAAGACCATTAGCAACAAATTGGGTTCTCAAACGGTATTCTTTATCAAGCCCCGAAGTCGGCCCACCTGTTATAGGATCTACCACATTAGAAGAATTAAGCTCACGCGCAAAAATATCACTCCAAAAACCCAACTTGATATTATTATCACTTTCCACACCTGCAATCGGGCTTAATGGAGCTTCTAAAGCAATATAGCCTACATCTTTAGCAGCGTCCTTGAACTGTTTAACATTTTCAGTTCCTGCACGAAACAACCAGGGATTTTCGGCTGATCCCCAACTAAAGCCTTGGTTACTGTATCTTGTGCTTAGAGAGCCATCACTTTTTGATAATGCCAAACCATAAATAAAGACATCGGCTTTAGTACGGAGCGTACTGACTGAAGAATTCATTGCCGCCTCCTTGGCAGCAATGGTTGCGCTTACCTTCACCGCCTGCTCCATAGCTATGACTGCATTTTTAGCCTGAATCAATGCATATTTATCAGCTTCAATTGCTAATTTTTCTTGAGTCCTTTCCTCAACAATAATGGGTACTCTTGGATCAATCACATTGTTCCGCGCACCTACTGCTTGAGTCCACTCATTATTAAGCGAAGTCCCTATTCGATTGCCCCACAGTAATTCGATCATTTCATAGGTATTTGCCAATGCGAATTCAGCAGATTTTTCTTGATTCAATAAAGTAGCCTCTAAAGTATTTGGTCTAACAGTTGTACCATCATTAACAAGACTAATTTTCCCATCGTAATAATCATCATAGCGCTGGTTATAATAGCGTTGCATCAGATCAGAGCTGCGCTTTTCCTCGACAAGACCAGTACGAACACTCGTTTTAAAAGCCGTAGTATTAAAACCATTATAAACTGATGTGTAATTATCTGTTTTATATTGAATATATTTAGATGTATAGGTATTTACATACAGGTTAGCATTGGCACTAATACCATTTAAATAATTACTAGCATAAACCCGATCATATACTTTATTATAGGCACGCTCACCTAACTGATTATAGTTCTCTCCTGTTGGAATAATACGAATAAATCCTGTATCTGCTTGTCCGGGATTTTCAATGCCTCTGGCATAACTGGAACCAGCAGAAAGATCTTTAGGACCTTGAAACACCATTTTGAAGTCGTCAAGAACAAGCGCAACACCTTCACCTGTGGTGTTAGAAAGAGAAGAATCTGATAATTCCTGCATCGCATGTGCAGAAGGCAACAGGCTGAAACCGATTGTCATCGCCAAATAACTTTTGCGAAATTTAAATATATCTTTTATCTGAGTCATCTCACTCTTTCCTTTTTATTCGATGCTCCGCACCTTATGCTTCAGCTTCCCAGCCGCCAATCTTTGCTTTTTTATAATGCATTGCATCTTTTTTATGGTTATGCGGAATCCATTATGCTGATTTTTGATACAGATGCCAAAGCCAATTAGGCGAAAAATAGCAGTTTCCGATGAATGAAAATCTCAAAAAAATAAACGGGACATAAAGTCCCGTCATTCAATATTTTAAAACAATTAGGTCTTCGGCAAAGTAACGCCTGTCTGACCTTGATATTTACCACCACGATCTTTATATGAGGTTTCACAGACTTCATCAGATTCAAAAAACAGCATCTGCGCCACACCCTCGCCTGCATAAATACGCGCAGGAAGATTGGTCGTATTTGAAAACTCTAAAGTGACGTGTCCTTCCCACTCTGGCTCAAGCGGCGTCACGTTAACAATGATGCCACAACGCGCATAAGTCGATTTACCTAAGCACACGGTCAAGACATTACGTGGAATGCGGAAATATTCGATGGTACGCGCCAAAGCAAACGAGTTCGGCGGAATGATACAAACATCCGACTCGATATCAATAAAGCTGCGTTCATCAAAGTTCTTTGGATCAACAATTGCAGAATGCACATTGGTGAATACTTTAAATTCACGTGCACAACGCACGTCATAACCATAGCTGGATACGCCATACGAAATCAGCTTTTGACCATTTTCATCCAAACGTACCTGGTTTTCTGCATACGGTTCAATCATGCCGTGTTTTTCGCTCATTTCGCGAATCCAACGATCAGACTTAATTGCCATTGATATAATCCAAAAATCTTAAAAACAAGTTATTGCGACGTACTTTAACTGAAATTGACACTAATGAAAATAAGTGAAAGGCTTAGAGCTCAAGTTACCAAAAAACTGCTGATCGAGATCAGCTTATAAACTTAAAAGTGCAGAATAGCTTAAAGGAATGGAAAAGCTCATTAATACCAGCGAAGCCGTTTTCTGCAGGTTTTTCTGATTGAGCCAGCGACTGTTTTTTCTGGCCAGGATTGAACCCAGAAAAGTCCAGAAGAATGCAATCGGGATCAACAGAAGCAAGAAAACCAGCATATGAGTCACATAATGTTGGCCGCTTTTCCAGACAATGACAGGAAAGATCGCTGAGGCAAATAAAAGTGCTTTAGGATTAAGCAAGGTTGCCAAAAATAATTCTCGTGCGCGAATCGAGACATTTTCAAGATTTTCGCTTATTTCTGCAGTCCGCCATAATTTCACAGCGAGAAATAGAATATAGCCAGCACTAAAAAGTTTGAGAATGGTCGGTAAAAGCGGAAGATGAAAGGAAATTTTTCCGATCAGAATGCCCCATAAGCTAATGGCAATCAGATAACCAAAGGCTTCCGCAGGAATTAAACGAAATGTTTTTTTAAATCCGACCTGAATGCCTGAAGATGCCAATAAGGTATTGGTTGGGCCTGGTGTTAAAAGAATGGTTGCCACTAAACCAATAAAAAACCATGAAATCATAGTTTGACCTCGCTCTAATCCGAGTAGCATAGAAGAATTCGGTCAGTGCTGCAAAAAAATAATTGTAAGAGAACATATGATCTAAAATTTAAATTTATTTATTTTAATTAATTCAAATGTTTATATAAGCTTTCAGGATAAACACCCGATAGTCATTTCAGTCAATTTCGATCATTTAAATCGAGCTAATTTTAAAAATAAGAAATAAGAAGCCCTAGCTTTTAGCTAAGGCTTAAATATCTGAATTGTCTGTAGAATTAAAAAATTCGACTATGGTCTTTCTCTGCTTTAGGTAACTGCGCTGCAATTTTCTCTGCAATCAGCATATAGCTTTCTGCAGCAGCATCTCCCGCGATCACTGACGGCGTTCCAGCATCGGCATTTTCACGAATTTTAGCATCCAAAGGTAAATGACCCAATAATGGGACTTGATATTGCTCAGACAGTTTATCGCCACCGCCTGTACCAAAAATCTGTTCCTCAAAACCACAATTTGAGCAGATATGGGTCGACATGTTTTCAATCACGCCCATGATCGGAATCTGCACGCGGTTAAACAATTCAATGCCTTTGGTCGCATCCAGCAAGGCCACGTTTTGTGGTGTCGTCACAATCACTGCACCCGTCACCGGAATACGCTGCGCGAGAGTTAACTGGATATCACCTGTGCCAGGTGGCATATCAATCATCAGCACATCAAGGTCTGGCCATAGGGTCTGATTGAATAACTGCATTAATGCACCCGTGGCTTTTGGACCACGCCAGGCGACTGGAGTATTGTGATCTCCAGTTAAATGGCCAATTGATAATACCGCCATCCCATAGGCTTCGATAGGGACAAACTGCTCTGCTTCGATCATTGGCGTTTTGCCGGCATTGCCGAGCATAGTCGGAATACTTGGGCCGTAAATATCGGCATCTAGTACGCCTACGCGCAGGCCTAATTTCTGTAGAGCCAAAGCCAGATTTACAGTCGTGGTCGATTTACCTACGCCACCTTTACCAGATGACACCAGAATCACATTTTGAATCCTTGGGTGTTTTGGAACATCACGCTGTTGCGGCGCAGCTTTTTGAATAGGTGGATTATTTGGATCAGCTTCTTCTGTTTTTGCAGGCTGTGCCGACGCATCAACCACAGGGGGAAGATTGGGTTTTGCTTCCGCTTTAGGCTCGCTTGAACAGTTTTCACCTTCAGCATGGTTATGCCCGCAACCCCCTTCTTTCTTATGTCCAGTTTTCTGCTGAATCACATGCATATTCAGTTCTTGAATACCACATTTTTGCAAAGCTTCCGCCAGTTCATCATGAATCTGTTGCAGCTGCGCTTTTTCTTCTGGATAGGTATTCAAAGTGATTTGCAGAATCTCACCCTGTACATTGACCTGCGTAATACGATCTTTCAAGGCATTGCTGGAATTTGGCAAGATATAGTTTTGCAGTACGTTTTGCACAGCTTCTTCGTTCACCTCCTTGGAAGGCGAAAAAACCGATTTAAGCGAAGAAAGCCAAGACATAGGTTACTCCAAAAATGTAGATCGACATCTGAATCGCTTAGTTTAACGGGGTTTTAGGCGAAGGTTAAGCACTGTATTGGAGAAGATGAAACAGATATCTTCAATTTCCAACCATTTTACTCGGTTTTGTGAAATATTTTATGGAATCTTGGTGAATAGAAATAATGAAAGAAAAGAGAGATGGACTATTTTGATGTAATAAATTTTTTTTATTTATCTCGAGCGTGTTAAGCCACTTTAACCTTCTGTGATTAAAGTGGCTTAACGATCACAGACTATTTATGATTTTTATTGTTTTCAGATTTGTCCTGTTGATCCTTGGTATTTTTATCCTGATCTTGTTTCGATTCATCCTTTTTAGACTGAGAGTTGCTTTCTGAATCTGTATCTTTGGCATCTTGCTGCTGATCAGCATCACCTTCCTTTGATTGATTATCCTTCATTTTGTTCATCGTATCAGTTGCCATCTGTTTCAGTTCAGCGAACTTAACCGAGGCTTCACTGAATAAGTCTGTGATTTTCTGTCTGGTATCTTCAAACTTATGCATGGCTTCATCTTTTAAATTTGCCATACCTGCCTGCTGATCGGTCTGACCATCTTTAGCATTCTGTTTATCTGACTTGTTAGATGATTTATCTTGAGATGTATGATCCGCTTTGGTCTTTTTCGCATCATCCGAACCTTGCTCATCATTTTGCTGGTTGTCAGATTTTCCATGTTTCAGCTCATTCAGAAGCTTTTCACCTTTTTGCAATAGCTCTTCCCCAATCGCTATCGCTTTGGCTTTTAAGTCATCCATCTTAAAGCTTTCAGTTTTTTTATCGGACTGATTCTCTTGAGAACTGTCTTTTTGCGTTGATTGCTCAGCATTTTCATCTTTACCGTTATGCTGGGTATCAGACTTCTGATTAGCATGGGTCTGGGCACTTTGCCCGTTCTTATGTTCCTGATTATGCTGTTTATCTATCTCGTTTTGCTTTTGCTCTTTAGCAAGCTGATCATTCAATTCGCGTGCATGTTGTTCTTTATCTTGATTTTGCTTCGACATATTGTTTTGGTTCTGCTGAGTCATGAGGTACCCTCCTTAGGCATATCATATAAACAATCAGCCATTTTTTAGCACAAAGCATCACGCGAATCGGGCGAAGTAAGCAAACTGCAACAAAGCCTGTACATGTTGTTGCTATTGTTTGCAGGATGTAGCATGAGATGAGTCAAATCCGTATTGAAAAGCTCTATGCTAAAGATAATGCGGGCTTTTGTATTCGGGCTGTCCAAGTCCATCTATTCGCAGGGTTTCAGCAAAGTATTTCTTTGCAATTCTGTCAGCACACTTCTACCCTGCTAATTCAAATTCCGTCATGGCGTAATTTTCAAAGCTAAAGGGCGCATGTTGCCAATCCACATCAGCTGTTTATAGAATGCAAATTTATCATGAGACATTGCTTCACGTTAGGCACGCAAAGTACTCATAAAGCTGACCGCAGAGAACAACCATATAAACAGAATGAAGCTGCGTGCTTGATTGAAATTGTCTACATCTGTGCCATGTAGCATGTTGTGACGGGTCATGGTCACATTCGAGCTTGAATCCATTTTATAGGCAGCAAGTTCAGCAAAATACGGATTCAGTTCAATCGCGATTTTGGACTTATGCCACAGGCTTTTAATTTCATTGCCTTTTAAACCCGGTACGATTTTATAAACATCGACAAACTTGGTGCTATTTTGCTTTAAAAAACCTGTTTTGATCAGAATATCCGTCAAAATGCCTTCAAGCTGTGCATAGACATTGGGAATACAACCGCTGTAAAAACCAAGCTTGTACATTTTCAAGCTTTCAAGCAGCACCAAACGGCGCTTGGCTTTAATATTTTCTTCAATCTCTAGCGCATCAAAGGCTTTGAGCATTTCAGTTTGGAAATATTCGCTATTGATCATATCGAGTAAATTAAATTGCTCAACATCTTCAAACTGGTGAATGGTTGGCCAAAAATGCATGAGGTTTAAAGCATCATTGGCAAACTTTGCCCCAATCGGTTGATCCAGCTGATCTACAAGCACTTGGAAGTAAGCATCTTGCTCTGCCAAGCCCGATAAGGTTTTAATTAAAAGTGTATGTTCATCTGCCGAGATGCCTTCAAGATAAGCTTTTGCATCTTTTAAAATCTGACTGCCCAATTGTTTTTGACTCGCAGCATTTTGCTTAATGCGTGTCACTGGTTGGTCATCTTCATAGTCGTCGTATTCGATCATGGACGGCTTACTCTTTTAATAAATGCAATAGCGCACTATTATCCACGATTCTTGCTTGGCTCGTAGTGCTAAGTCGGATGTTTTAACGATTTAACTAAACTCAATCATTCCTGATTTTAATAAAAACCATTTACGCTCAACAATAACTTTTGTTTTTCAGCGATTGCCCAATAATTATTATAGTAAGGTTTGGCTTTCTCAATCTTTTTAAACATGGGTTCCTGACATGCCTGTTCAACGGTTTTAATCTGTTTTTCTAAACCAAAAACAATGAATGAATCTCGAACTCTTTCTTGTCTAGGCAACTTAAACCACGGATCCGAAACAACATAATGAATATTAGAATGCCATGTTTTCCAACGTTTCTTTACCGTCGATTGAATACATTCAATATGCTCAACGGTCTTGGCTTCACCATACTTCCATTGCTTTAGAAATGCTTGTTTGGTTTTATCATTGAGTAGATAAACCCTTACCCACACACCCCAATCACCACCATGATGGCGACTAAAATAAAAAATGGGATCAGGTAAATTCGGAAATTGTTCACGATCCGCTAAAACAGAATCATCTAACCTTTTTTGATGTTGCTGATCATCTACGATTTTTAAATTGATAATGAAACAAATCGCAAATAAAGTGCATGGCAAAAGTACAAGATACAGAAAAATTTTTAACGCATTTTTAAAAAAATTAATCATTCTTTAATCTGTTATTATTTTTCATTGAAATATAAAAAGATTATCTGATTAAACCGAGTTAATGACAACGCTATCAGCAATTTTGAATAATTCACTAAAAGCCTTATGCAACTTTTGCTTATCTCAGGTAAAATCATCCACCTTGCATAATATACGAATGAGAGAGTCATATCCGTGCGTAATATCTTAGTCACTAACGCCCTTCCATACGCCAACGGCCCGATTCATATGGGTCACCTACTCGGTTATATCCAAGCTGATATTTGGGTACGTGCGATGCGTGCGATGGGTCATGATGTGACTTATGTCTGTGCGGATGATGCTCACGGAACTGCGATCATGCTGCGTGCCGAAGCGAATGGCATTTCACCTGAAGCGCAAATTGCCAATGTGCAAAAAGAACACATTCGTGACTTTGACGGTTTCGGTGTGCATTTCGATCATTATGATTCTACGCATAGCGATACCAACCGTGCCCGTGCGTCTGAAATCTATGTGAAAAACCGCGATGCTGGCAATATTGCTGTTCGCCCGGTGACCCAGCTTTTTGATCCTGAAAAAGGCATGTTCCTGTCAGACCGTTTCATTAAAGGCACCTGCCCGAAATGTAAGGCGGAAGATCAGTACGGCGACTCATGTGAAGTCTGCGGTGCAACTTATAATGCGACAGAATTGTTGAATCCGCATTCAACTCTAAGTGGTGCAACTCCAGTCGAAAAATCATCTGATCATTATTTCTTTAAATTACCAAATTTTGGTGAATACCTGCAAAAATGGACCCGTGATGAAGGTCGCCTGCCGGTATCCATTGCCAACAAACTGGACGAATGGTTTGAAAATGGCTTGAACGATTGGGACATCTCACGTGATGCGCCATACTTCGGTTTTGAAATTCCGGATGCCCCAAACAAATATTTCTATGTTTGGGTTGATGCACCGATTGGTTATATGTCGAGTTTTGAAAACTACATCAAAACCAAACGTCCTGAATTGAATTTTGACGATTTCTGGAAAAAAGACTCTGAAAATGAGGTCTATCACTTCATTGGTAAAGACATTGTCTATTTCCATGCCTTGTTCTGGCCGGCAATGCTTGAAGGTGCAAATTACCGTACGCCATCAGGTTTATTCGTAAATGGGTTCTTGACTGTAAATGGTCAGAAAATGTCGAAATCTCGTGGTACCTTCATTAAAGCTGAAACCTATTTAGAGCATTTAAACCCAGAATATTTACGTTATTACTTTGCTTCTAAACTTTCTGACAAAGTTGAAGATTCTGACTTGAACCTGGATGACTTTGTACAAAAAGTGAATTCAGACCTAGTCGGTAAAGTCGTGAATATTGCCAGCCGTTGTGCAAAATTCATCAACACCAAATTTGATAACAAGTTAAGCACTACATGTGCTGAACCTGAATTGGTACAAAGCTTTATTGATGCCGGGAGCTCAATTGCTCAGGCTTATGAAGCACGTGAATTCTCTGCGGCAATTCGTGAAATCATGGCGCTGGCAGACAAAGCCAACCAGTACATCGATGAGAAAAAGCCTTGGGCACTTGCGAAACAGGAAGGTCAGGAACAACAGGTTCATGATGTATGTTCTGTGGGAATCAACCTGTTCCGTCAATTGGCAGTGTATTTAGCGCCTGTATTGCCAACTTTGGCTCAACAGGTTCAAGATTTCTTGCAACTTGAAAGCTTCGATTTTGCTTCTCGCGAAACCATTCTAGTGGGTCATGAAATTGCATTGTTCCAACCCTTAATGCAACGTGTAGATCCAAAAGCGGTTGCTGCCATGGTCGATGCATCTAAAGATTCTTTAGCTGCTCCTGCTGTTGAACCAGCTAAAGCTGAAAAGAAAAAAGAGAAGAAGGTCGAGAAGAAAGCTGAACCTAAAGTCGGTGAAGCTGAAATTATTGGCATCGAAGACTTTATGAAAGTTGACCTACGTGTTGCTGAAGTTCTTGAAGCAGCTACAGTTGAAGGTTCTGACAAACTGCTTCAACTCACTTTAAACGTTGGTGAAGCTGAGCCACGTAATGTATTTAGCGGTATTCGTGAGTTTTACCAACCTGAAGACTTAACAGGCAAATTGGTGGTGATGGTGGCGAACCTTGCGCCACGTAAGATGCGTTTTGGTATTTCGAACGGTATGGTGTTAGCTGCTGGTAATGGCGACGGCGTTTGGGTGATTTCACCTGAATCTGGTGCTAAACCGGGTGATAAAGTGTCTTAAGATTTCCATTTTAAGCAAAGAAAGCCTCTACTGATGTAGGGGCTTTTTTATATCATAAGTTAAATTTAATTTCTTGATTTTTAATATTTTCAATATAAAATCAATGCGCTTTTTTATTCTTTTATAATTATTCGGGGTAAGCATGAAAAAATTACTAGTTTCAGTTCTAGCGATGTCTACAATTGCATTTACAGGTTGTTCAGTACGTATGGCTGACATGACAGTTGCATCTACTAAAAACTACAACCTAAACTCAAACCAGTTTGTGAAAGGTGAACGCGTTAAAGGCGAAGATAAAGTTCCTGTGATTTTATTCCCACTTGGTATTCCTAACTTCAAAACAGCAGTAGATCGCGCAATTGAAAAAGACCGTTGTGCTGTTGCACTTTCTGATGTGGTAATTACTCAACTTAATCAAGCATTTATTATTGGTCAGATTGGCTATCGTGTAGAAGGCACTCAAGTGATTGACCGTTCTCAGCCTGAATGTGCTAAATAAGTTATAAATATAAAAAAACCTCTATCTCTAGAGGCTTTTTTATTGCTGGGTCACTTAGCCTTGCAACACAAATTCCCAAATCACATAGCCCAGTCCAAAACCAAGTAGTGAATATAAGGTAATAATGAAAAATACAAAGCTGGCATTGTTTTTTCTTTTCCAAAAACTCATCGCGACACCCAAAGCTTGTTCGTAATACCCCATGTTAACGAGCTTTTCATAAAAAGTGAAATATATCTAAGCATTTTATTTATAATAATATTTTAATGAAAAACAGGTTCTTAACTTTCAAAAAATCAATATACAGATTCAGACTGAATTTTTAGTACAGATGCCAAATCATCACTTCTATTTTTAAAAATGGTAAATATATTCATATTCTTTTTTTGCTAACATCCGTGCTAATACATGGAATTGACTTTAATTACATAAGAATAGCCATGAAATACTTCACCTCTTCTCTCATCATTTCACTGCTTGCTATAGGTTCAATGGCGGGTATCTTTCAAACACATGCACAAACCGTTTCTAGCACCCAACAACAAAAACAGGTTCCCGGTTATTATCAACATAACTTCGGGGATTACCAGATTACTGCCCTACTGGATGGTAGCAATTATCTGTCCAAAGCCTTATTTAAAGATATTCCAGCAGCCCAAGCCGATCAGATCTTGAAAAAATACTACGTTGATCAGGCCAAAGGCATCCAGACATCTGTGAATGCCTTTCTGGTCAATACAGCCAAAGAACTGGTTCTGGTCGATAGCGGAACTTCAAGCTGTAATGGTCCACACCTAGGTTCAGTGTATTCCAATTTACAGGCTTCAGGGCATAAACCTGAACAGGTGAATGCCATCCTGCTCACGCATTTACATCCTGACCATGTATGCGGTATCAGTAATAACGGTATTGCCAATTTCCCTAATGCCAACATTTATGTATCTCAAGCTGAACTGGATTTCTGGATGAATCCCAAAACGGTAGAAAAATTATCAAAAGCCAAGCAGGCAGGTTTTTTGGGCACAGTCGATAAAATCAAGAAAGCCATTGCACCCTATCAGGCCAAGAATCAGCTCAAAACCTTTAAAACTGGCAATAAAATCCATGCTTTCGATGTCATCAGTTCGGCTGGACATACACCGGGGCATTTTGGTTTTAGCTTAAAATCACAAGGTCAGCAGATGGTATTTATTGGGGATATTGTGCATTCACATACGCTGCAGTTTGATCGCCCACAGACCGGCGTTGACTTTGATGTCGATCCGAAAAAGGCGATCGAAACCCGCTTAAAATATTTTGCTGAATATGCGAAAAATGGTCAGACGGTAGCAGCACCACATTTGCCATTTCCGGGGATTGGACATATTTATTCTAAAGACAATAAAAGCTATCAATGGATTCCGGTACATTTTAAAGATTAATTGAATACTTCAATAATTTTATCTAAGCATGAAACCCTAATTTTTTAGGGTTTCATTTATTTTAAATATCCTTCAGCCAGATTCCCTATGACTTGGTAAATTTAAAACTTGAATGACGCTTTGAAATTTAAAAGCAATAGTTTCGTTTATTTTTAAATTTTTTCTTAAAAATCTTTTACTTTTTACGTGCACCTTTAGCATGCTTTTTTAGCACCGTTTTTCTTACGATAAATATAAACACCTAAAAATATAATATAAATCTGAATTTTATGAACTCTCGCCATGTCTTAGTTTGGTGCAAAAAAATAGTAACGTGCTTTATATCGAGTCTTATCAATTTCAAGAAATTCTTCATCAAAATTTCCCTTGCTTAGCCCTCTTCTACAATCAATTTGCCTCTATATACTGATTTTCTTTTGTGATCCCGCGCACTAAATTGGAACGCACCATGCAAAATATAGACTTATTATTTCTTCTTCTCGGTGCAGTTCTAGTGCTTGCCATGCATGCTGGATTTGCTTTTTTAGAGCTTGGAACAGTTCGACATAAAAACCAGGTCAATGCCCTAAGTAAAATTCTAACCGACTTTGCCATCTCCGCCATCGCCTATTTTTTAGTGGGCTACTATATTGCCTACGGTCAGCACTTTTTCCATGATGCTGCAACCTTGTCTGCCGATCATGGCTACAATCTGATGCGCTGTTTTTTCCTGTTGACTTTTGCTGCAGCAATTCCAGCGATTATCTCTGGAGGAATTGCGGAACGTGCCAAAATGCGTTCACAGGCTTTAGCCACCCTATTCTTGGTTGCGCTGATCTATCCTTTTTTTGAAGGTATGATCTGGAATGGCAACCTTGGTTTTCAGGATTGGCTGACCCATGCATTTGGTGCAAGTTTTCATGATTTTGCCGGCTCAGTTGTCGTTCATGCAATGGGCGGCTGGATCGCACTGGCTGCAGTAATACTGCTTGGTGCGCGTCATGGCCGTTACAAAAAAGATGGCCGGATCACCGCGCATCCTCCTTCATCGATTCCTTTTTTGGCTTTAGGCTCCTGGATTCTGATTGTTGGATGGTTCGGTTTCAATGTCATGAGCGCGCAGCGGCTGGATGCCATTTCTGGGCTGATCGCTATTAACTCTTTGATGGCCATGGTCGGTGGAACAATAGCAGCCAAAGTTGCGGGGAAAGATGACCCGGGCTTCCTGCATAATGGTCCTTTAGCAGGTCTGGTGGCGATTTGTGCCGGATCAGATGTCGTTCATCCCTTGGGTGCTTTTTTTATCGGGATCAGCGCCGGTATTATTTTTGTGAAATTCTTTACCTATACCCAAAATAAACTCAAAGTGGATGACGTATTGGGAGTCTGGCCTTTACATGGCGTTTGTGGTGCTTTTGGTGGATTAGCTGTGGGTATTTTCGGTCAGCAATGGCTCGGAGGAATGGGAGGAGTGTCTTTAATTTCACAACTCACAGGTACGGTGCTGGCGATTGTCATTGCTTTGGCGGGTGGTTTTTTGGTGTATGGCCTGCTTAAGGTTTTGATGGGTATTCGCCTGACTGAGGAAGAAGAGTTCAACGGTGCAGACCTGTCGATTCATCGTATTTCTGCTAATTCGGAAGAAAATACTTTTTAATGGATATAAAAAAAGCCTCTAGGGCTAGCGGCTTTTTTTATTTATAAGCAGCACGTCTATACGAGATAATTACTTCATACCAAAGATCAGTTTTAAACCAAGTACCGTCATAACTGCGCCTGCGGCGCGGTCAAACAAAGCTTTAAACTTCAAATAAACACGACGTGGCTTTTCCGCAGATAATGCAACTGCGACCAGTGAACACCAGCCCGCATCAATAAAGAAACATAAGACAGGTAAAACAAAATAAAAATACGTTGGAATTTCTTTGGGCAATAACGCGGTAAAAATACTGGCAAGCACAATCGCAATTTTAGGATTGGACAACTGTGTAATTAAACCTGTGGTAAAGGCACGGCGTAAAGACATCTGTTTGGCAATGGCGACATCCGCTTCGATCGGATCTTTGGCATGTTTAATAATTTTAAACGCCAGCCAAAGCAAATATAAACCACCACAAATTTTTAAGGCCAGATAAGCCGAAGGTACAGCCAGCAAAAATGCCTGCAAACCCAGTACTGCCAGCAGACCAAAAATCGCTGCACCGAGACCAGTACCCAATGCAGTAAATAAACCATGTTTACGTGAAATGGCAATTGAATTTTTTGCCACATAAATAGAAGTCGGCCCGGGACTCATTGCACCTAACATCAGGGCAAAAGCAATCGAACCTAAAATCCAGAATGATTCCACGAGATAACCTGACTTAAAAATTGAAGGGCTATTTTAAGCACAAACCTGACAATTTGCTGTAAAAATTTCTGGATTTGTCATGAATTTTAACTATTGCAATTACTTAAGGTTTCAACTGATCCTGAGCACTCAAATGCTTGTCTAGCAGTTGATAATCCTGCTCATGTACAGGTACACCGCCAATAATCATGGTGCGGGTTTCTGTTTTAGGTTTGTTCATCGCATCATCACAGCCCGACACACTGATTAGCATGCCGACCAACACAGCATAGGATAATATTTTCATTATTCTACCCTCCTCAGGGTTTCCTCTGTTTAGATTAGCATTATTGTTTAAATAATCAGCGGAATATTTGTGACAATCTACAACCAACTCCATAGCTCTCAGCGAATAATGGCTTATTGAAAAGCTCTGATTTTTAGCACTTCCGCTATAATGTTTTAATAACCTACTATCTTAATATCTATGTTTGAAACCATTGCTCAAAATATTCCAGATCAACAAATTAATTTTCACGATATTACTTTAACAATACGTCGTCTGGATCTGGTGCATCCGCAAATTTCGGGCAACAAGTTTTTTAAACTGAAATACAATTTTCTTGAGGCCAAAAGACAAGGTTATCAGCATATTCTGAGTTTTGGAGGCGCTTACTCCAATCATATTGCCGCCACTGCATTTGCCGCACAACAGTTTGGTTTTCAGAGTGTTGGAGTGATTCGGGGTGAGGAGCTGGCTGATCGACCATTGAATCTAACATTAGCCACCGCCCAGCAATTCGGGATGCAGTTGCATTTCGTCAGTCGTGATGAATATCGGCGCAAGCAACAGCCTGAGTATTTGGCCGAACTCGCTCGACAATTTCCTGAACATTATGTGATTCCTGAAGGTGGAACCAATGCTTTAGCGATTCGAGGTTGTCAGGAAATATTAAAAGATAGCGATGCGCAATTTGATGTCATTTGTTGTGCAGTAGGCACTGGCGGCACCATCAGCGGATTGATCGAAGCTAGTCACACGCATCAACAGCTTTTGGGATTTTCTGCGCTGAAAGGTTCATTTTTAAAAGATGAAGTCGCCCAACTCACCAGCAAAACCAACTGGAACATTCTCGATGATTACTGCTGTGGTGGCTATGCCAAAACCAGTGCAGCCCTGATGCAGTTTATCCGGGATTTTGAAGCCGAATTTGCAATTCCACTGGAGCAGATCTACACGGCTAAAATGCTGATGGGGATTTTTGATCTGATCGAGAAAAATTATTTTCCGGTTGGATCAAAACTGTTGGTGATTCATAGTGGTGGTCTGCAAGGCCGTAATATTCCCTTTGGTTTTACAGCAACCTAAGCTTGAATCGGTTGATTGTTATTTAAGGCAATTAACCCTTTAACCAAGCGGTAGATATGCCAGATAAAGACCAGAAACACGATCAGGAAGCCAATCAAGATGACGGTCAATAAGCCACCGACGATATAGCCCAGCAAACTGATCCAGAAGGTTTTAATTTGCCAGTCGACATGACTTTCCAGCCAGGTACCGCGCATTTCATCACGCTTGATATAATTCATCACAATCGCAATAAATGGGGTAAGACCAAGAAAAAATCCTAAAATATAAAGAATATATGTAATCAGATTATATTGTTTTAAATCCTCCGCGCTTGCCATTCGCTTTTCCTTGTTATTATCTTTTTAGTTTGTACAAAAACTATGCATGAGTTTTAGATAGCTTTCAAATATTTTATGTTTAAAATACGCTGTAAATTTGCAATCACGGAACTGATTTTTCTGGAATAGAGAAAGCTGAAATAAAATTGTCTATAATGCTTCCCTTTTCTTCTCCCTTGAGTGTGTGATGTCTTCCAAGCAATACGATGTTCTAGTCATAGGTGCCGGTGCGTCAGGTTTAATGACGGCGTATATGGCTGCGCAACGTGGGCGTAAAGTCGTGGTGGTGGAAAAAGCCAACAAAGTTGGCAAAAAAATCCTGATGTCTGGCGGTGGTAAATGTAATTTCACCAATCTGGAAGTCGAACCGAGCAATTATATTTCACACAATCCACATTTTGTGATTTCAGCTTTAACGCGTTATACCAACTGGGACTTTATCGGCTTGGTATGTGAATATGGCATTGCCTATGAAGAGCGCAAACATGGGCAGCTATTTACCTTAAATGGTGCAAAAGATATCTTGTCGATGCTGCTGGCAGAATGTGACAAAACTGGGCTGGTTGATATTAAAACCAGCTGCGAAGTGAAAGCAGTGAATCCAGTCGATGATCAAGGCTTTCAGGTGGCGACCTCACTGAGATATTTTGAAGTTGAATCTGTAGTCGTGGCATCCGGTGGTTTATCGATTCCTACGCTTGGCGGTTCAGGCATTGGCTATGAGATTGCAAAACAGTTTGGACATCACGTCTATCCAACCCGTGCCGGACTGGTTCCATTTACCTTCTCTGACGGATTTAAAGAAGTCACCACGCGCTTAAGCGGTAATGCCGTAGAAGCAACTCTCTCGAATGAGCTTAATAGCTTTACCGAAGCACTATTGTTTACCCATCGCGGTTTGAGTGGGCCAAGTTCCCTGCAACTTTCCAACTACTGGAATGTCGGTCAGAGCTTTAAGGTCGATTTCTTACCGAGTGTAGACTTACTGGATTTCTTTAAAGCAAAAAAACAAAGCCAGCCCAAAGTCTTATTACGTACACTACTCAATGAATATTTACCGAAAAGTGTGGTGGCTGAATTACAAAGTCTGATTTGGACTGAAAGCGCTGAAACTGCCATTGGTAATATCAGCGATGATAAGCTGGAACAGATTGCGGCACGTCTGCATGGCTTTGAAGTGAAACCTTCAGGAACTGAAGGCTACCGTACAGCGGAGGTGACTTTGGGTGGTGTAGACACCACGGAAGTATCCTCAAAAACCATGGAAAGTAAAAAGCAGAAAGGCTTGTATTTTATTGGTGAAGTACTGGATGTTACCGGACATTTGGGCGGCTATAATTTCCAATGGGCATGGTCATCGGCACATGCCGCATCGGAATATATTTAATCAATAGATAATCTGGATTGCTACTTAACTCATTCCAGATAATCTGTTTTAAACAGGTTAAGATTGGCCGTATTTGTTAGACGGTCAATCGCCAGCTGCATTTTTTTAGCTTCTCGCAGACATAGCGGTAAGTCATCTGCTGAAGATGCCATGAATTTATGTTGCAGTGCTTTCCACATCGTGTTGATCTCCTTTTCTTTATATTTTTAATGCAAGAAAAATACCAAAATCATTTTAGTATTCATTTGAATATTCTATATTTTTTAAAAAGAAAATTCTATTTTTCGTACTCAGAAAAATTTTATTCTCAGTTAAATTCGTCTGTCTCTGGTATTTTCTTATCCAGCTCTCGCTCAGACTGCTCTTCATGTGTGCTCTTCACAAAAATAAATCGATAGGCAGCGGTAAAAAAGCCAATCGTAATTCCTGCAATGACTAAAGGAGCCAGAACTTTGTTAGGTTTCTTGGTATTCATTCATTTTTCCTTATGACTGAACAAAATCGACCACATGAGCGTGGTCGATTTTGCTTAAAGATAACAGGTTATTTCAGGTCATCTTTTTTCTGAGTAGAACGATCAATATCGACATCCGGCTCTTTTTCTCCAGTTGAACCAAATGGATTATTGACTGGCGGATGGGTCGGATCGACTTTTAGTGAATCCGGTACGGCTTGATCCGCATCCGGATTGACCGGATCAATACCCAATGATTCATCATCCTGCGGTGCAGTTGTTAGGATTGCCGGGGTAGTATGGGATAAATCCGTACCCATAGGCGTACTCTTGTCTGAATCCTGATTTGGCACGATGCCTGCTCCTGGAGTTGTGATTGAGGAATCGCTAGTACCCGTAGCAGTTTGCGAACCACCAGAGGACTGACTCATTGAGCTATCTGTAGAACTCATACCCATCGCCGCACCTGTAGTACCTGACATGTCGGTTGCACTTGTACCTGTGGTCTTGCCACCTAATCCAGAAAATATGCTGTTCTCAGCTTTTTCTCTGACTGGATTGGGTTCTTTGGCCTCTCGTTTGGCTTTATCAATCAAATCTGTGAGTACACGCTCCGCAGGTTGACGACCACCCAGACCAAATGCCAAGGCGAATGCCACTGCTACAGCACCCAAAGTTAGACCAAATGCCAGGTTAACAATCGAATCGGCAATACCCATGGCACGCAGACCCATTGCGACAACCAGACCCATGATCAGGACACGAACCAGATTCGCTAACCAGCGTGAGCTGTTATATTCACCACGTTGTACGATATTCGCAACGATATTTGCCAGCCAGAAACCGATTACCAGAATCACCGCACCAAGCAGAATGTTGGCACCGAAGTAGATGAACATTGCAATCAGACCACTGATCTGTTCAAAGCCAAGACGGTTCGCTGCTTCAGATACCGCAAATAACATGGTAAATAAAACGATCAGGAAACCGACTACACTGGAAAGTTTAGTCGTGCCTAAAAAGCGCTGGATATCCAGTTTGGCAGGAATTTCATCAACACCTGTACCGGCAACTACTTCAACCACCAGACGTGCCACCAGTTTAGACACCACATACGCCAGAATCAGAATCAACGCAGCAGCGATGATATTCGGAATGGCGTTCATGATTTCATACAGCATGGCTGTAGCAGGCTGAGAAATAGCCTCAATACCCAATGCTTCAAATGCAATGATCAGTGCAGTAATGATCACCACGGCGAAGATGAATGAACCAATCACCTGAGAAACATTCGAGTTTTTGAAGATCCCTACTTTTTCAGCATGTTGCTGTACGTTCAGACTGTTTAATAGTCCTTCGACAATACCGCGCACAATTTTTGCCAGAATATAACCGACAAAAATGATCACTGCAGCAATGAAGATGTTTGGTAAGTAGCTTACGACATCGGTCAGCATATTCTGAACTGGTAACAACAGACCGTTGAGACCCAGAATAGACAGCACGATTGGCAAGAACAGTAATAAAATTAACCAGTAAGCAATTTCACTGATATTTTTACTAATCGGACTGACACCGACTTCCGCACTGAGTTTTTCATCCAGTTGCGTTCGGTCCAGCAGCTTTTGTAGCCCTATTTTGACCAGATTGGCCACAATCCAACCTATGAATCCGACTGCAATTGCACCTAGTAACTGCGGGATAAATAACAGGAACTGCTGGATCATATTACTGAATGGACCGCTGACACTGGTCAGATTAAGTACGTTCAGCGCACCAATCACGGCAATAATCAGAATAATCCAGAACACGACGCGGGCGATAATGCTCTCCACATTGGAGTGATGACCTGTCGCCGTATTTAAATGTGTATTGGTGCCCAGTTTTTGCAAGAGCTTTTTAACGCCTGCCGAGACCAGTAACGCAATGATCCAGCCAATTACTAATATGGCAATTGCACTAAGAATGGGATGAAACTGATCCCAGTAGTACATGGCATCGAAGCCTCCACGTGGGCTTCTCATATAATCATTCATGTTGTTCTACCCTCTTTGTTATTAAGCTATTTATCTGAAATCGGGGCATCTCCCTGAAACAATCAGCCCCTTCTTCTTCCGAATTCATATTAGATTTGATGTTTTCAGACTCAAGCCAGGTAGATGGCACTACCTTAAAACATCACCATCCATTGCAAAAAAGCCCCAGTGGTTCACTAGAGCTTTTCAGGTATTTTCAGTTATTGAGTCGCCTGTCCATCAGTCGCAGTTGCTGTTGCTTCTGTGCTATCACCTACGGTTGCTGTGGCTTCCGTTCCATCATTCATGGTGGCGGTGCCTTGTGTAGGCTCACCGACTGGAGTTGAATTATTTGGGGTAGCAGGCTGTACATTCGGATTTGGATGTCCTGCAGGAGCATCATTCGCATCTGGATTCATGTCAGCAAACATATAGAACAGTAGTGCGAGTAAAAAAATACCGACCAAAATCAAGATATAAACAGGGATACGCTTTTTTTGCGTCACGTCTGCTTGATGATTTAAAGGTGGCTTTTTATTGAAATCATCGACCATAACCATCCTCACTCTTTGTTATTCATAAGTAGATTTTTAGAATAACAAGCTGTGAATAGGGCTTCTGTGACAAAACATGGTGAGATGGTGACGGGATGTAAGTCACTAATCCATCAGAATTCTCTGCTGGTTACTGCTTTAAAATAGCCGTTTGGCCGGGCTATGTTGTATGTCGACTGGGGTTTGGTGTTCATCTTTCAACTGTACTCCTGAAAGCTGTAACTCACAGGATTTACGCATCAATGCCACCAGTCGCTGGATGGCAAGTGGATAGGTCAAGCCGGCAGGACGGACATTGGAAATACAGTTACGCAAGGCATCATGACAACCTTTAAAAGCATTATAAGTGTAGTAAATTCCCATACTGTCCGGTGAGCTCAAACCCGGCCGTTCGCCAATCAGCATGACCAGCATTTTCGCCTGTAAAATTTCTGCCACTTCATCGCCAAGTGCCACACGACTGCCACGGGCTATCACCAAGGGGGCAATCTGCCAGCCTTGTTCTTTACAAGCCTCCAGCAACGCCGAAATAAAATGCGGGCTATTTTCCTCAATGGCACGTGCCGAGAGCCCATCTCCTAAAATGATGACCACATCCCAATGTTCCTGATGTTCAGTCCGATATTGTCGCAACATGTTTTTGGACTGCTCTGAAAACACCCGCCCCAGATCAGGACGCTTCAGATAAAGATCCTTTTCCACCGCTTGGCTTTCAATTTCCAGGATGGGCAGTCCGGTTTTAGCTAAGTCATCTTTTAAGGATTCAACATTGAGTGGCTTCAGTACCGCATCTTTGGCCTGGGCATGCGCCAGTTGAAATTCCAGACTTGGTCGAGTCGGCAAGCTGCCCCCAGTTCGGCCTAAGGCAATCCGTGCATCAGTAAAGGCTTTTAACTTCTGCCAGGGATTATCCTGCAATTGCGACTCAAATTTCACATCAGCAATTAGTTTCATAGTACTTCCTCAAGACAAGATTAGACGTGAAAATTGCTTCGGTAGCTCGGTCGGCCAGTGCAACTGATTAGACTGTTGCGCCAAAATTCCCTGCTGCTCCAGCCAGTGGTCAAATTCAGGAGCCGGTTTCAGTCCTAATAACTGTCGAATATAAAGAGCATCATGAAAGGAGGTCGTCTGATAATTCAGCATCACATCATCTGAACCGGGAATACCCATGATAAAATTCAATCCGGCATTGGCAAGCAAGGTCAGCAGTACATCCATATCATCCTGATCGGCATCCGCATGATTGGTGTAGCAAATATCACAGCCCATTGGCACACCGAGCAGCTTGCCACAGAAATGATCTTCCAGCCCGGCTCGGATAATCTGCTTGCCGTTATACAGATATTCCGGTCCGATAAAGCCGACCACGGTATTGACCAGCAAGGGATTAAACTTACGCGCCACGGCGTAAGCACGCGCTTCCAAAGTTTGCTGGTCTACGCCATGATGGCCATTGCTAGACAAGGCACTGCCCTGTCCGGTTTCAAAATACATGACATTTTGGCCCACGGTGCCGCGTTGCAGGCTTAAGGCAGATTCATAGCCTTCTTGCAACAGCGCCAGATTGATCCCGAAACCGCTATTGGCTTTTTCGGTTCCCACAATGGACTGGAACATCAGATCAATCGGAACATTTTTATTTGCCAGCTGAATGCCAGAAGTAATATGGGTCAAAACACAAGATTGAGTCGGAATCTCATATTCCTGAATAACGTGATCGAGCAGTTTGAGCAGCTCAGTCAAATTCTGCAGATTATCTGTGGCCGGATTAATCCCGATGACCGCATCTCCATTACCGTACATCAGCCCATCCAGAATAGATGCAGAAATTCCCATCAAATCATCAGTCGGATGGTTCGGCTGCAAACGTGTCGACAGATGACCTTCCAGACCAATGGTATTTCTAAAACGTGTGATTACACGACATTTTTTTGCCACCAGAATCAGATCCTGATTGCGCATAATTTTGCTCACTGCTGCGACCATTTCCGGAATCAAGCCCATTTTTAAAGTAGCAAGTTTTTCTGTGGTGGCATCTGCACTCAGCAGCCAGTTACGAAAATCCCCCACAGTAAAATGCGAGATCGAATAAAAAGCATCGGCATCATGTTCATCCATAATCAGGCGGGTGATTTCATCCGCCTCATAAGGAATCACAGCTTCATGCAAAAACTGCTGTAACGGTACTTCTGCCAGACACATTTGTGCAGCGATACGCTCGGTTGCATCCACGGCCGCAATCCCTGCCAGCTGATCACCAGAACGTTCAGGGGTGGCCTTGGCCAATAAGGTTTTTAAATCCTCAAAGACATAATGCTGACTGGCCACATTGATCTGATACAGCATAAGCGTGTTCTCCCTGCTAGATAATTTATTTCAATTCCTTTTCTGCTGCCTCGATACGGGCAAATTCTTCTTCCGGTGTCCCGGCCACCAGATGATGACGGCTATATAGCAGGAAATAGAGAATTAATGCTACATAAATGGCTGCTGCCATTAACCAGACTTTTGGATCGACCAGAAAGCCTGCAACCACTGCAATCGCAGCAAGTACCAGCGCAATGGACGCAGTCACAATACCGCCCGGTGCTTTATACGGACGTGCCAGATTTGGTCGAGACAGTTTAAGCTTGATGTAGGACATCATCATCAAGACATAGGAAATAGTGGCACCAAAGACCGCCATCAGAATCAGCAAATCACCTTCACCCGAAAGGGATAACAGGAAGCCAATAATCCTTGGAATAATGATGGCCAAATAAGGTGCATGATTGCTGTTGGTTAAGGACAATTTTTTCGGTAAATAACCGGCACGTGAGAGCGCAAAAATTTGACGGGAATAGGCATAGATAATCGAGAAGAAACTGGCAATCAGACCAGCGAGACCGACAAAATTCACGAAACTTGCCATCCAGGTATTGGCACCATAGACCGCCACCAAGGCATCCACCAGCGGTGCACCGGAATTTTTCAGCGTATCTGCACCTGCTGCGCCAGGACCGAGTAACAAAATACTTAGCGCAAAGAATGCCAGAATCAGCATGGAACCAATCAGGCCACGCGGCAAGGATTTAGCTGGCTCTTTGGCCTCCTCTGCTGCCAGCGGGACACCTTCAACTGCCAGAAAAAACCAGATCGCATAAGGCACTGCTGCCTAGATGCCCAGATAGCCCAATGGCAGGAAACTGCTTGCACCCGCCGCTTCCGTACTGACCGCAATATCAAACAGGTTTGCACTATTAAAATGAGGCAACATGCCAAAGATAAACACCATCAAGGCAACCGCAGCAATTGCGGTAATCACAAACATGATCTTGAGTGCTTCACCTGCACCTTTCAGATGCAAGCCCATAAAAACCAGATAGCTCACCAGATAAATGATCCAGCCGCCAATACCAAACAAGGCTTCGCAATAGGCACCAATGAAATAGGCAATTGCTGCCGGAGCAATGGCATATTCAATCAGGATGGCACTCCCGGTCAGATAGCCGCCAAAGGGACCAAAAGCAGTACGAGCAAAACTGTAACCCCCACCTGCAGTCGGCAGCATGGTCGACATTTCGGACATGGCCAGGCACATACACAGATACATGAATGCCACCACAATGGTCGCAATAAACATGCCTCCCCAACCCCCCTGTGCCAAACCAAAATTCCAGCCAGCGAAGTCACCGGAAATCACATACGCGACCCCCAGACCGACGAGAAGCAGCCAACCTACGGCGCCTTTCTTGAGCTGACGTAAGGCAAAATAATCTTCTTGTACTGCTGTTTCAGTCACACTGGTATCAATCACACTTTTTGATTCTGACATAGCAACCTCGTTGTTTTTATCGTTGTTCCCTGGAGATATGCATAAGCCATACCAGTTCCGCAGGCTTTAGTGAAGACAGTTGAGACGCTGCCTTTCAGCGATGAAATGCGTTATAATTATCCACCTTCTCATTTATACACCCGAGTTATATGGCGTATCGTCAACAAAGTGTATCGCTTGATCTTGATACTGACGTCACACATCAATGTACGCTGCACTACAGCCGTGATCAGCATCTGATTGGAATTATTGAATTTAGTAAGCCAAGCTTCCTGCTTCGCTGGCAAGATCTGGAATATTTCCGTCGTCGTACCGAAGAATTTTCCGTGATGCCTTTTCCGGACTGTGTCAATGCGATGATTATCGATATTCGAGATGTAACGGCATGGCTGGATAATGAAGTGCCGATTATTCCATGGCGACTGTTGGAAGAAGACTGTCCTGTACGTCTGGTGGTGCCTGCAGACCGTATTGAACACTATGCCGGATTCTTTGAACCGACCTGGCTCAGCCCCGATGTCGAAACCGCCATTCAGGAAATCCGTGAATCCATGGATATGTTTGTGCATTAAGCTTGAATCGAAAAAACCTCCGCGATAGGCAATGCTTTTCACTTAATTATTTGAATCATCGTGGAATTTATTAGAGAATCCGATGTCAGGTTTGGCATCGGATTTTTTATGGTATTTCAGCAGGATATTCTAGATCTTAATAATCTGTTTAACCTCTCGAATCTGAGTACTTTTATTCACAATATCCCCGTTGAGTGGATCGAGTCCACACTTAGGTTCCGTGACTATTCGCAGGCGGCGTTCGCCTGCAGATCAGGTACTTTGGCTGGTTCTTGGAATGGCAATTTTTCGTGCTGTCCTCATCTATGAAGCAGCAAGAAGACTCAATATTTGCGATCAGTGGTTAGCGTCTTATGGCTTGCTGACGCGCATTGGTCTAACCGAAGCACTTAAACATCTTGGTGTAGATCCTGTGGAGTGGCTATTTCACCAGACCGGTCAGCACTGTGGACACCAGCGTTATCCGGTTGGGCTATCGGAACTTAGACAGGGATAGGTAGTTTGGTTTTTTGGAGAAGCGTTCGAAGCCTACAAGGCCTCGAACAGTTAAGATGTCAAAAAACCGTTATCCCCTAGATATCACAATCTCGCTCCTGTTAAGGGAACCGCATTGCCTTCAAGCAGGAGCTTTTGCCGATGGACAATTCAGCCTTACCAGTAATTCTCGACCGCAATATTTCCTTCACCACGACGGTTCATGGTCAGGCCACGAGCTTTTAAGGCTTCTTTGGTATCATCGACCATATCCGGGTTACCACAAAGCATGACATGCGTCGTTTCCGGATTAAACGCGATACCTGCTGCCTTTTCCAGCTCACCATTGGCAATCAAAATCGGTAAACGGTCGTGCAAAGGTGCATCAGGCTCACGGGTAATAATCGGGATAAACTTAAAACCGGTATGTCCTTCACCAAAGGTCTCGGCGATTTCCTGAATCCGATCTACATAAGCGAGTTCTGCCCGGGTGCGCACACTATAAACCAGATTGATTTTTTCGTATTTTCTCCAGGTTTCAAAGTCTTGCAACATACAAATAAACGGTGCCAGCCCCGTGCCGGTACCCAGTAACCACAAGTCTTTAGGCAAAGGCAATTGATAACGTGCCAGAGTCAGATAACCATAAGGAATTTTTTCCAGATGCAGCACATCCCCGACTTTGAGGTGCTGTAAATTGGAAGTAAATTTACCTTCTGGAACGACAATCGAGAAAAACTCCAGAGTTTCATCAAAAGGAGATGACACTACCGAATAGGCACGAACCACCAGTTCATCCCCCACTTGCAAACCAATACGCGCAAACTGCCCTGCGGTAAACTTAAAATGTGCCGGGCGTGTCATCGTAAAACTAAATAATGTATTGGTCCAACGGTGTACAGATAAAACTTTTTCTCGGGTAAATTTTTCAATTGACATGATTTCAACGTGGCATGAAAGACTGTGCTCATGGTAGCATGACAACATAATTTATTAATATTTTTTAAATGTTAAGGCTCTACTCATGCGCATGACTTTACGCCAATTGGCTGTTTTTGTAGCAGTGGCACAAGAGGGTACCGTAACGAAGGCTAGCGATGCCGTCAAGCTTACACAAAGTGCGGCTAGTATGGCTTTAGCAGATCTGGAAGATGGTCTGGGTGCTCCACTATTTGACCGTCTAGGCAAACGTTTACAGCTGAATGACCTGGGGCGCTTTCTTCTCCCTCAAGCCCTGGAAATTTTAGGTCGTTGTGAATCTTTTGAACAAGTCGCTAAAGGTGAGCTTCAAAGTATCGATTTACGTTTAGGTGCAACCCTGACGATTTCAGATTACCTGATTCCTGACCTAATGGCCGATTTCTTGAAAATCAAGCCGCAAGCACATTTACAGCTTCAAGTCGGTAATACCCGTCAAATGATTGAAGCGGTGAATCAGTTCCAGCTGGATCTTGCCTTAATTGAAGGTTCATGTCATTTGCCACAGCTCCAATGTATCCATTGGCGTGATGATGAGCTGGCTGTGTGCTGTGCACCAGACCACCCCCTTGCGCAATTAAACCGTGAACTAACCGCTGAAGATTTCAAATCTGTAGAATGGATTTTGCGTGAAGAAGGTTCAGGTACCCGTGAGGTGTTTGACAATGCCATCTTAAAAGATGTGCCGGATGCCAATATCCGTCTAACACTCGGTCATAATGAGGCGATTTTAAAAATCGTAGCGGGTGGAATCGGTATGTCCTGTATTTCCAAACTTGCGATTGAGCCTTTACGTGAAAAAGGTCAACTGGTAATTCTGGATACCCCGTTTTGGTCGCTGACTCGTCCTCTGTTTATGCTGGTACATCGCCAGAAATATCAGGGTCCAGGTCTGAGAGCCTTTATGAATTTTTGTGAAAGCTAAAATATGAAAAGCACCTTAAGGTGCTTTTTTATTTATCGACGATATCCAAATTGATCCTCACATGGAATACCATCACCATCACCATCCATTTTCGTACCTGAACAATTTCTAATAAAGAACACCGCTTCTTCATAGGAATTCATTTGAGGACAACGTGTACGACCATCACATTTAAATTGAGATACAGATGGCGAAGCCGTTGCTGAAGTTTTTATATTAACGGGGTTACTTTGGATTCTTAACTCAGCACCACGATTTTCCAGGTTCTTCCTGCCCTGCTCAGATAATCCTTGCATAGGTAGATCACCTTGCGCTGCTCGCTGCTCAGCGACAATTCGTTGCTGCTCTACCATCAGTCCTTCAAGCTTTTGCTGTTTTTGAACTTGGTAGCTTTGGTATTTGTTATAAACAAGAGCAGCAAGAATCACAAGAATCACCAGTCCTGATATTGTGATTATTTTTGATGTAGTTGATGATTTTTTCTTTTCATAACGTGGAGAAGCTCTGGTTTCAATATCTCTATGTAGATCATTATTCTGCGAAACAGGCATCGTTGCTTTAACATCCAAGCGAACAATATGGTCCGCCTTAAACTTTCCATTCTCTTCTACAATTAAAAACTTTAATTTTTCCCCAATTCTTGGCGGAATATTTTTATTGGGAAAGTCTTTGACGTGAAAAAATAAATCTTTAGATTGTCCTTCGATCTGAATAAAACCAAAACCACGATCTTCGTTATAGGTTTTGATTTTCCCCTCTTGAAACATAATTCGCTCTTATCTTTAATATTTTTTATCATTGTAATCAAAAAGAGAATGAAAATCTTTTGTAAAATTCTCTAAAGCAGAAACACAAAAACTAGATGTGCATCTTATAGCGGAAGAATAGATCCCTAGTTAAAAGTAAAAAATTAAAATTTCTTTTTTATTTATACTTCACCAAAAATCATAAACCCAACAGCTGATGCCATTGCCAACCAAAGGGTCGGACTAAAGAAAAGTGAATTACGTACAGGAACAGCGACTGTGGGTGCCAAGGATTGCAAGGCGACGACTTCTGGCACAAATTCATCCTGCACTTTAATATCTAGACGTACCATGTTGTCTAATGTCATGCTGCCTTGTTGGGGAATGATTCTAAATTTAAGCCGCTCTCCAATTTGTGGCTCAATTTCAGGCGAAGGTAAATCCTGTAACTTGAAACTTAACTCTTGAGCTTCCCCTACCAACTCCAAAGTACCCATACCACGTTCGGAATCGTAAGTTTTAATTTTTCCATCCCTAAACATGACACTTTTCTCTATAGACTTCATTTAATTTGTATTCTAAGCCCAAGGAAATGTTCAGCATTGTTGCTGTTCGGTGGATTTTTTATGTGTTATCTGTCTCTTTAAATATGTAAGCGGTGGTGCTATAAAAAAAGAGGCTCGAAAGCCTCTTTTTAAATGTGATTAAAAAAGATTAAGTATGAGAATAATCCATTAACCACGGAAGTTATTTAACAATGCCGATGTAATTGATTTATTGTGTGTTGCCACTTTGGTTTTTTTAGCTTTCTTTGAGTTGTCTTCGACACGTTCAATCTTGATCGCTTTGTACTTATCGCCATTTTCAACAACATTAAATTTCACGCGTTCATTGCGTTTTGGCTCGCCTTCTGCCGCAGGGAAGTCTGAAATATGGAAGAAGACATCTCCCTCAGCGCAGCCAATGAAACCGAAACCTTTGGCAGGGTCATACTGTTTGATTTTGCCCTGATACAATTCATCTTTCATGCTATTGTCCTATCCTGAAAATGCCCTGTCTACATTATATAAAAAAGAGGCTGTAGTAGCCCCTTTTTTCATCATATTCAAAAATTAGTCTTTTTGAACTGAACCAAAGATTTTATCGCCAGCATCGCCAAGACCTGGAACGATATAACCATTTTCATTTAAACCATTATCGATAGAAGCCGTAAAAATCACGACATCCGGATGCGTAGCTTCGACACGCTTAATGCCCTCTGGTGCAGCAACCAGAACCATTACACGAATGTCTTTACAGCCGCTGGCTTTCAGTACATCAATTGCAGCTACTAAAGAAGAACCTGTCGCTAACATTGGATCAATGATCATCGCGATACGGTTTTGTACGTCTGGAACCAGTTTTTTATAATAGGTACGTGCTTCCAGAGTTTCTTCATCACGCTCTAAACCAAGTACCGATACTTTTGCACTTGGAATCAGGTTCAGGAAACCGTCGAGCATGCCAATACCGGCACGTAGAATTGGCACAACGGTGATTTTTTTACCCGCAATACGATCAACTGTAACAGCACCATTCCAGCCATCAATGTCATGTTCAACCATTGGCAGGTCTTTTGTTGCTTCATAAGTTAGAAGCATGGTCACTTCTTGAGCTAACTCACGGAAATTCTTGGTACTGATATCTGCACGACGGAGTAAACCAAGCTTATGTCGAATGAGTGGATGACGGATTTCATGGATTGCCACGGGAGAACACCTAAAAGGTTAAAGATAAATTTCCGCTATTATAAAGGCTTTTATTGATTTGTATAAATAAAAAAGCCCCCAATCATGGAGGCTTTTTTGTAATAACGTCAATCTTTGCAGATATTAGTTAAAACCACTTTGAACCAAAGTGAAAATGAACTGTTGCAACTCAGGTGACATGGCAAAGAAGGCATATTTAGATACTGCAATCACCGGATCTGGGTAGACACCGATCACAAGTACCGCAAGCGCAGCAAGAAGCACCATGATACCACCGACTTTTTGACCCCAATGATTCACCGCATCTAGACGTGGTGTTTCAGGTGGCGTCATGTAAAGCACAACCATTACGCGCAGGTAGTAATACAAACCGATACCAGAACCCAAGATAACCATCGCAGTCAGGAACCAGGCTTCGCCTGCAACCGCAGTTTTAATTACCAGGAACTTACCGATAAAGCCGGCAGTTAAAGGAATACCTGCAAGAGACAGCATCATCACCGTCAATACAGCAGTCAATACTGGACGGCGCCAGAACAGACCACGGTATTCAGCCAGACTACCCGCTTCATCCGTATTGTTATACGGACTAGACATCAGCGTAACAACACCGAACGCACCGATCGTGGTTAATACATAGGTAATCACGTAGACGTTTACACTTTCAAAAGTCGCGAAACCTTGAACCTGTAAGAAATCCGTATTACGTGAACTAACGATGGCAACCAGCAAATAACCAAAGTGTGCAATTGAAGAGTATGCCAAGATACGTTTCAAGTTCACCTGGCGAACCGCCAGCAAGTTACCAGCAAGGATAGACAGAACCGCAATAATCGAAATGATTGTTACAAAGCTGTCTGCCAGAATTAAACCTGAAGACAACGCATAACGCACAAACAGACCAATCATGGCTACTTTCGCAACAGTCGCAAGGAAAGTCGCGATTGGCGCTGGTGCACCAGCGTATACGTCTGGTGTCCATTTATGGAATGGTGCAAGCGATAATTTAAATGCGACCGCAAATACAATTAATGCCAGACCAATCACGACAGCCGGTTGACTGAATACAGTAAACAGTTTGCCTGGTTCTGCAACGAAACTTAAAGTACCTGTATATGCATAAATATATGCCATACCCATCAACAACATTGCAGATGCAGTTGCTGAAAGCACCAGATATTTCACACCCGCTTCAAGCGATTGAGAACGTTGATGTGTATATGCCAACAAGCCATATACAGGAATCGACATTAACTCAAGGCTAATAAAGAATGATGCATAGTGTGAGCTAGCCACCATTAGCATGGCACCCGCAACGGATGTCAGCATCAGGATATACAGCTCTTCACGGTTATCTTTATAGGTTTCGATATACGCGTGAGATAGCGTTGCACATGCAAGTGCAGCAATCAGGATCACAAACTGATACAGCATCGTAAATGGATCTACGATGAACAGATTCATCACGTTGGCAGGTGCAAATACGCCCGCCAACAAAACGAAAATGATATAGAACGCAGCAAGGTTTAAACCAATCACTGTGGTGGTAGCCACCAGGTTATGGTTACGCTTGATTGCGGTCAGCAACATCACGACGATCGCAGTTAACGACACGATCATCACAGGTGCTAGAGGCATAAGCTCAGAAAAAGACATTGTGAAGTTCATGGCTTATTGGATCTCCACATTTTCAAGTTGAGTCGTTACTTGATCAGCAACTTCAACCACTTCTTGAACTGGAATGTAGCTATTCGCTAACCACGCCATGCTTGAGTTAGAAACATCAAGGAAGCTTTGTGGATATAGACCAAGCCAAAGTAGACCAAACGCACAGATCAACAATAATGCGATTTCACGTGCATTTAGATCTTTTAACGGATTTGTATAGTGCTGCTGTTGCGCTTCATTTGGTACACCAAACAGGGCTTTGTGAATCAGGATCAAACCGTACAGACCTGCAAATACCAAGCTGATTGCCGCAATAATGGTAAACGCCGGGAATTGCGCATAAGCACCCATCAGGATCAGGAACTCACCAATAAAGTTACCTAGACCTGGAATACCCACCAATGCCGCAACGAAGAACATCAGGAAGAATGCAAGATATGGGAACTGACCACGCATACCACCCATCAAACGCATATCACGTGTATGCACACGCTCATATACCTGACCACACATAATGAACAGCGCAGCAGATGAAATACCATGTGCCAACATCATGATCATCAGACCCTGGAAGGTCAGGATGTTACCTGCGTAGATCGCAAGTAAAACGAAGCCCATGTGTGAAATAGAGGTATAAGCCAACAGGCGTTTCATGTCGGTTTGCCGGAAAGCACACCAAGCACCGTAGAAAATACCGATTAAACCAAGAATGATTGCGAAGTCTGCAAACTGTGCAGATGCTGCCGGGAAGAACGGAATCACGAAACGTAATAAACCGTACGCCGCAGTCTTAATCAAGATACCTGCAAGATCGACAGAACCCGCTGTTGGTGCTTGCGCATGCGCATCTGGTAACCAGCCGTGTAATGGGAAAACTGGAAGTTTTACCGCAAAACCGATGAATAAACAGATCATGAATGCATAAGCCACCGCTGGAGCCTGAGCATCAAGCGTATTCGCCACACCTAATAAATAGTTGTAGTCGAAACGGATTTCGCCAGTCATGGTATAGCCTACAGTCACCAGACCCAGGATACCAATCAGCATCACCAAACCGGCAACCTGCGTGTAAATGAAGAACTTGTTAGCTGCATAAACACGTGACTTGCCTTCTGCCCCTTTATGACCCCAAAGGGCAATCAGGAAGTAGATAGGTACCAGCATCATCTCCCAGAAGAAGAAGAACAGGAACAGGTCAATCGCAAGGAAGACACCGATGACGCCACCCAACGACCATAAAAGGTTCAAGTGGAAGAAACCAACGTTCTTTTGAATCTCGCCCCATGAACAGCCTACTGCCAGCACACCCAGGAGTGCAGTCAAGCCAACCATAAGAAGTGATAAACCATCCACTGCCAAGTGAATGTTAATGCCCAGAGTTTGAATCCAAGGCAATTTGAATTCGGCAGCCCACGAAGGTGCAGCACCGCCTAATTCATAGTTATAAGTACCAGTCTGCCAAAGGACGATGGTCAAAACCAAGGTCACCAGCATACCGATCAGCGCGATATAACGCGGCAAGTGCTGGTCGAGTTTATCGACCAACCAGCATATGAAACCTGCAATGAACGGAATGAGGATCAGAGCCGGCAAAATAATATTGTTTGGAGCTTCCATTTTATTTCCCCACAACCTGAATCACGATCAAGATCATCAGTAGGACAACTACACCGAGCCCCATACTAGATGCATATTCACGCAGTGAACCGGTTTGACGTGAACTTGTAAAGCTGTGACCACCTTTAACAAGTGCAGGAAGTACCAGCCATAGGCCATCAATTGGATCACGACCAAAGATCTTCGCGAACAATAAATATGGCTTCACGAAAATGATGTCATACAGCGTATCGAAACCTAATGCATTACGGCAGATGTTGACCAGGCCAGCACCTACAGAAGTGGCTGCAAAACGTTTGACTGCATTGTAAGCAAAAGCGAACAGCACGACACCCACTGCAAGACCTGTCAAAGCAACAGCAATTGCGATGTATTCAGCACCATGTGCACCTGCTTCAAGCGCTTCAGGAATAATGAAGGCTGGAATTTGTGCAGCATCCAGAATGCTCATTACCGGTGCTTTTAGGACGATCGCCAGACCTGTTGAAAGTACAGCAAGAATTGCCAGTGGCGCCCAGTAAGTTGCACCTTGGATTTCATGATAAGGTGTGTTTTCTTTGCCAAAGAATACAACCCAAATTAAACGGAATGTATAAATAGAGGTTAAGAATGCACCTGCAACACCGACCCAGTACAGCGTGTTATACACTGGTAAACCAGCAATATGACTTTGCGTCCAGACTGCAGCAAGAATCGCATCTTTTGAGAAGAAACCAATCGTCAGGAATGGAATCGCTGCCAATGCACCGCCACCAATCGCGAAACATGCAAACAGGAATTTGTTCTTGTAGAACAGACCGCCCATCTTGAAGATGTTTTGTTCGTGATGGTAAGCCAGAATCACCGCACCAGACGACAAGAACAATAATGCCTTGAAGAATGCGTGAGTCAGCATATGGAACAGACCTGCTTGGTATGCTTCAGCACCTACCGCCATAAACATATAACCGAGCTGACTCATAGTTGAGTAAGCCAGAATACGTTTGATGTCGGTTTGAACCAGTGCAGCAAAACCAGCCACAAGCAAAGTCACCGCACCTGTGATCGAAATAAATACCATCACTTCTGGCGCAAGTTCAAAGACTGCGAACAGACGGCAGCACAGGTAAACACCCGCTGTTACCATCGTTGCAGCATGGATCAATGCAGAAACAGGTGTCGGACCTGCCATCGCATCGGCTAACCATGTTTGCAGTGGAATCTGTGCAGATTTACCTGCCGCACCCAAGAATAAGAGCAATGCTGTCCAGATGGTCAGAGATGAACTTTGCATCATTACAGTCGCCGCATTTTCGACGATGTACTGAATGTTCAAGGTACCGAATTGCTGGAAGATCAGGAACATGGCAATCAGCAGGAATACGTCACCAATACGGGTCACAGTAAATGCCTTGATTGCCGCCAGACCGTTTGCCGGGTTCTGGTAGTAATAACCGATCAACAGGTATGAACACAGACCTACGCCTTCCCAACCCAAGAATAACAACGCCAGGTTGTCACCCAATACCAGCAATAACATGCTGGCAACGAACAGGTTGAAGTAAGAGAAGAAACGTGCAAAGTCTTCTTCACCGCGCATATACCATGATGCAAAGATGTGAATTAAGAAACCCACACCAGTGACCATGCCCAGCATCAATAAAGACAAGCCATCCAGCTGCAAGCTGATGCCCGGAGCAAAACTGCCAACACTGAACCAAGTCCAAAGATGTTGTACTACTGCAGTTGAACCATTGTTAACAAAGTCCATACCTGCAATCAGTGCGAACAGTGCAGATAAACCGACTGCACCGACGCCAATCATCGCTGCAACAGATTCCGGAAGCTTGTTGCGCCCCGCCGCTAACAGGACAAAACCAATGAGCGGAAATAAAATTGTTAGATATAAATAACTCATCCGCGCATCTCACTAGCAGCATCCACATCCAGGTGATGGAAGCGATGATAGAACTGAAGGACGATCGCAAGACCAATACAAGCCTCTGCCGCAGCAAGCGTCAGGATCAGGATAAACATGATCTGACCATCTGGCTGTGCCCATGCACTGCCCGCCAGGACGAACGCTAAAGCAGCAGCGTTCATCATGATTTCAAGGCTCATTAAAATAAATAGTAGGTTGCGTCGCACCATTACACCGTAAAAACCCAGTGCAAAGAGAATAGATGCAACGATCAAACCATGCTCTAAAGGGATGTTGCCCATTATTCTTTTTCCTCTTCTGCATCTGGTTCACGTTTACCCAAATGGAATGCAGCTACCAAGGCAGCAAGCAATAACATCGCGGCAACTTCAACCAACAACAAGTATTGCGTAAAGAGTGCTTGACCCACTGCTTTCGGGCCCACCATTTCTGTACCCATTACCAGTGAAGCTTGTGTGTAATCAGAGTTTAATACCCATACCAGCACCAAACCGATCAGGAAGCTCATCAACGCCGGATAAGCCCAAGCCGATGAGGTCAACCATTTGCGTTCTTGTTCAACGGTCTGCTCACCCAGGTTCAGCATCATCACTACGAACACGAACAACACCATGATCGCGCCCGCATAAACAATCACTTCCAGCGCACCAGCGAATGGTGCACCCACGATCAGGAACATGCCTGCGACTGCAAGCAATGACACGATCAGACTTAATAAAGCATGTACCGGATTCGCGTTAGTGACCACGCGAACCGTAGAGACAATGGCCACAAGGGCCATTAAATAAAATGGCCACATCATGGTAATAGACTCCGTACATCAACAGGTGCACTTTCACGCTGTGCCTGACCTTTGTCCTTGCCTGCAATTGCCATACCGGCTACACGGTAGAAGTTATAGTCAGGATATTTACCAGGACCAGAAATCAGCAGGTGTTCTTTTTCATAAACCAAGTCCTGACGAACATATTCGCCAAGCTCGAAGTCAGGCGTCATTTGAATCGCAGTGGTTGGACACGCTTCTTCACACATACCGCAGAAAATACAGCGCGAGAAGTTGATACGGAAAAATTCCGGATACCAGCGACCGTCTTCACGTTCTGCTTTTTGTAATGAAATACAACCTACCGGACAGGCAACCGCACAAAGGTTACATGCCACGCAGCGTTCTTCGCCATCAGGGTCGCGTGTCAATACGATACGACCACGAAAACGTGGCGGCACGATTTCTTCGGCTGGTACTTCTGGGTAAAGAATAGTGTCACGTTTACGCGTTGCATGGCTGAACACCATCCAAAGTGAACGAACAATCGATCCAAACCCGGCTAGAAATTTAAACATTTTGTTCTCCCTGCCCTTACCACAAGATAACCGCGCCAGTTACCAACAGGTTAACTAGAGCTAATGGCAAGCAAATTTTCCAACCAAAGTTCATTACCTGGTCATAACGTGGACGCATTAATGAACCACGCGCCAGTACAAACATCATTACAAAGAAAGCTGTTTTGATAATGAACCAGAATGCTGCTGGAAGGAACGGAATATCAAGGTTGAATGGCGCAAGCCAGCCACCAAAGAATAGAGTCACGATCAATGCAGAGATCAGTACCACGTTAACGTATTCCGCAACGAAGAACATCCCCCATTTCATACCGCCATATTCGACATGGTAACCTTCCGCCAGTTCCTGTTCCGCTTCTGGTTGGTCAAATGGATGACGATGCGTTACCGCCACACCCGCAACCACAAAAATCAGGAAGCCAAGGAACTGAGGAATCACAAACCAGACGTCTTTTTGTGCTTCAACGATTTCACGCATGTTGAATGAGCCGGCAATTGCCACCACACCCATGAGTGAGATACCTAGGAACACTTCGTACGAAATAGTTTGAGCTGCAGAACGCAAACCGCCCAGTAAGGCATATTTGTTGTTGGATGACCAGCCACCGAACAGGACTGCATAGACTGCAATCCCTGCCATTGCCATAAAGAACAACAGGCCGATGTTCATGTCTGCAACACCCAAATACGGTGAAACAGGAATAACCATGAACGACAGCACCGCAGTTGCCATCGCAACTGCTGGCGCCATCCGGAAAGTCAATTTGTCAGCAAATTTGGGGGTCCAGTCTTCCTTGAACATGATTTTCAGCATGTCGGCAACAATCTGGAACATACCGCCCGGACCAACACGGTTCGGACCGTAACGGTCTTGCCACAAGCCGAGTAAACGACGTTCAATAAAAGACATCAACGCAGCGATCAGTACCACAACCAGCAAGATCACGATCGCTTGAATGACTGAATAGGCGATTGGCCAGTTTTCAGCCCACAGCGGCGTTTGACGGATTAATTCTTGTTCCATGAATTACGCTCCTACCGCGACTGAAACAGGCTCTGCAAGAGATACCGTCGGTGCAAGACCGATTGGGTAACCAATATAACCTGTTGGTAAGTATTCGATTACTTGTACAGGAAGAACAATCGACGTTTCACCTGCTTTAACTGTAATCCGCTGACCATCTTGAACATTCAAGCGAGCAGCATCCTGTTCACCTACTGCAAATACCGGTTCAGGAATACGGGTTTCCATCGCTGGTGTTTTTACTGTGAATTCACCTGAACCAAAGATATGGTGCATTGGTACCAAACGGAAGCTCTCAGCATTCACCAAAACAGGTGCCGGTGCAACAAAACTGCGCGCTGGACGTTTTGGTAAACGGTCGAATAGACGAACACCTGAATCACCACCTTTCAAGTGACCACCCACTTCATTCTGGTACTTGTTCCAAGCTTGTGGAGAGTTCCAGCCTGCAGACCAGGCAAATGGAATCAGTGGAGATGGTGTTTCATTACCCACATAACCTTCCATAGAGAATGTTAATGCAGAATCGATATCGGTTGGCTGTTTCGGCTCGTGGACAGACAATGGCGCACGCATCGAAGTACGGCCTGAGTAACGACGTGGTTCACGTGCCACTTTCAGACCATGTACACGGAAGCCCGCATCAGGTGCAACATCCAGAATGCCTTCAAGCGCAGGAACGTTTTTCGCCACTGACTCGATCACATCATCCAGTAAAGTCCAAGAAATCGCTTTGCCTTTTACGCCTGTTTCCAGAGCGTGTAACCAGCGCCAAGATTCCTTGATCGCCAATTCAGGATTGTAGTAGCTCGGGTCATACACTTGGTAGAAACGTTGTGCACGGCCTTCTTGCGATACCACCGTACCATCACCTTCAGCAAAGCTTGCAGCAGAAAGCACGATGTCGGCTTTTTTCACTGTTTCAGTTTCAGAGTGATCTAAAACAATCACGTCTTTGCCTGAAAGTGCAGCATCCACTTGTGCAGCAGGTAGACGACGATACAGATCGTTTTCAACCACGATCACTGCATCATAATCTTGTGCAAAGGCTTGCTCTAAGCTTTGACCACCGAAGATTGCCATACCCATCGAGTTCACTTCAGGAACTGTCAAGGTCAAGCCTGCATTACCCAGATTTTGTGCAACTTGTGCAGCAGCTTCCATGATTGATGCATCTTGTAAGCTGGTACCCGAGATGATCAATGGTTTTTTCGCAGCTTTTAAGGTGTCGGCAATCGTTTGTGCAAATGCTTTCGCATCGTCATCTAAACCGAGAATTGCTTCACCCTTCACGCCCGCAGCAACAGCAAAACCTAAACGCGCGATGTCGTTTGGAGAAGCAACCACTTCGCCTTCCGCTACGTCAGACAAACGGGTTTGTGTCGCAGCCAGGATGTAAATCGGAGATTTCGCATCTTGAGCAATACGTTGTACCGGCTCAGCCAGCCATTCCTGGGTACGACGTTCCGCTGCCATCTCTTTGCCTTTATTTTTCGCAGCTTGGCGAACAGATAAAGCCATACGAGGCGCAGTTTGGGTTAAATCTTCACCTAAGATCAGAACTGCATCATAGCTTTCAATTTCACGCATATTCGGGTTGTAAACACCCTCGGTTTGCATGATTGAAGCTGCAAGTTCAACCAGATTTTGCTCTTTTTGAGATAAACCTGTTGAGAAGTTCTCTTGACCCACCAACTCACGCAGCGCGAAGTTTGATTCAAGTGATGCACGCGGTGAACCAATCCCCAAAACTTTTTTGTCCTGGATATTTGCAATGACCGTATCAAGTGCTGCATCTACTGAAACAGTTTCTACAGTCGCACCTTTACGGAATTGTGGCTGACGCGGACGGTCTTCGCGGTTCACATAACCTGTACCGAAACGGCCTTTATCGCATAGGAAGTATTGGTTAACTTCACCATTGAAACGGTTTTCGACACGGCGAAGTTCACCATAACGCTCACCCGGAGAGATGTTACAACCTGAAGAACAGCCTTGGCATACGCTTGGCGCATATTGCATGTCCCATTTACGGTTATAACGTGCCGAATGAGTTTTATCGGTAAATACACCTGTTGGACAAACTTCAGTCAGGTTACCCGAGAATTCAGATTCTAAAGTGCCTGATTCCGGACGACCGAAATACACACGTGATGCGTTGGCATACACGCCGAAGTCCGTACCACCTGCATAGTCTTTGTAATAACGCACACAACGGTAACAGGCGATACAACGGTTCATTTCGTGAGAAATGAATGAGCCAAGCTCTTGGTTGTAATGGGTACGTTTGGTGAAACGGTAGCGACGACGGTCATGCTGCGTCATTACGGTCATATCTTGTAAATGACAGTGACCACCCTCTTCACAGACCGGACAGTCGTGCGGGTGGTTGGTCATCAAGAATTCAACAATCGAAGCACGGAAATCTTTTGCTTCTTTGTCTTCAATCGAAATGTAGGTATTGTCAGATGCAGGCGTCATACATGACATGACCAAACGACCACGGGTATCTTCCGGATTCGCGTATTGAGTCACGGCACATTGACGGCAAGAACCAACAGAACCTAAGGACGGATGCCAACAAAAGTATGGGATATCAATGCCAAGACTCAAACATGCTTGTAGCAAGTTTTCCGAGCCGTTGACTTCATACGATTTGCCATCGACATGAATTGTAGCCATAGTCGAATTCCTTAAGCTTGTTCTACGGAGCTAACTTGAGCAGCGGCATTCACCACCTTCGCTTCAAATTCGCCACGGAAATGTTTGAGTGCGCCCATGAGCGGTTCCATTGCACCCGGTGCGTGGGCACAGAAAGTTTTACCGATCCAAAGCTTACGCGTTAACTCTTGTAAGTGATCGATATCTTCCTGTTTACCTGTGCCATTTTCCAGCGCTTTTAACGCTTTCACTGCCCAAGGCAAGCCATCACGGCAAGGGGTACAGAAACCACATGATTCGCGTGCAAAGAATTCTTCGAGGTTACGTGTCGCTGAAACCATACATTGGGTTTCATCTACCACCATCAACAAACAAGTCCCTAAACGCGAACCTGCTTTCATGATGCTTTCCGCATCCATAGGAAGATCAATATGCTCGGCAGCCAGGAAGTCAGTCGATGCACCACCCGGTAACCATGCTTTCAGTTTTAAGCCGTCGCGCATACCACCAGCATGGTCTTCAATTACTTCACGTGCTGTTGTACCAAATGGAAGTTCCCATAGACCCGGGAATTTCACCTTACCTGACGCACCATAAATCTTGGTGCCTGGATCTTTCGACTTACCCGCAGATAAGTTGATATACCATTCAGGACCACGCAGCATGATTGCCGGTAAGTTGTTGTAGGTCTCTACGTTGTTGACAATCGTAGGACGACCCCAAGCACCTGCAACTTGCGGGAATGGCGGTTTGGTACGCGGGTTGGCACGGCGACCTTCAAGCGAGTTAATCAATGCAGTTTCTTCACCGCAGATATAACGACCCGCACCAGTATGCACGTGTAACTCGAAGTTCCAGCCTGTACCAAGGATATTATCCCCTAAGTAACCTTTGGCACGAACTTGCTCAAGTGCTTCATTTAAGTACTGAGCGGCTTCGATGTACTCGCCACGGATAAAGATATAACCGTGTGTTGCTTCAAGCGTATAACCCGCAATCAGCATCCCTTCGATCAATTGGTGCGGAAGATCTTCCATCAACAAACGGTCTTTAAAGGTACCTGGTTCCATCTCATCGGCATTACAAATCAGGTAACGTGGACCTGAGTTGTCGTTTGGCGCCATGAGTGACCATTTGATGCCTGCCGGGAAGCCTGCACCACCACGACCTTTAACAGTCGCTGCCTTAACCACTTCCAATACATCTTTAGGCGACATGGTCAGTGCTTTTTTAAAGCCCGCATAACCTTCCAGCGCTTCGTAATCATCTGCATTACGTATGTTGGCTTGTTTGCTTAAACGCCATGTTAATGGATGCGTTTCCGGGTTACCGTCGCCATAAATTGGTTTTGGTTCAGTATTCATACATACTTCTCCAACAGCTGTTTCACCGAAGTCACTTCAACCAGACCGTGCGTGTCTTCATCAATCATTAAGGTTGGACCTTTGTCACAGTTGCCCAGACAGCAAATTGGCAGCAAAGTGAAACGACCATCTGCAGTCGTTTGACCAAACTGGATTCCTAATTCGCGCTGGAATGCTTCTGCCAAAGTTTCTGCACCCATCAAGAAACACGCAATCGAATCACATAACAGAATTACGTGACGACCGACCGGCTGACGGTAAATACGGTTATAGAAGGTTGCAACACCTTCAAGGTCTGCAACGCTCATGCTCAGCATTTGTGCGATGGCATTCATTTGCGCATCATCTACCCAGCCATTACGGCGTTGTACACACTTCAGCGCATCTAGACACGCTGCACGTGGGTATGGGTAGTGCCCCATGTGATGTTCGATATCGTGAATTTCGTCCGCAGTCAAAATTCCTTCAACATTCACACGTGGCTTTTTATCAGTCAAAATCATCATAATGCGTTTACCCCTTAGCGATCCACGTCAGCCATTACGACGTCAATGGTCGCTAAATAAATGATTAAGTCAGACATTAAGCTGCCGTTAATCACAGAAGGCATTTGCTGTAAATGCGTGAAGGTTGGTGTACGGATACGGGTACGGTAACTCATGGTTGACTTGTCTGAAGTCAAGTAGTAGTTCGACGCGCCTTTTACCACTTCCGCCATCACAGATGCTTCACCCGCCGGCATTACAGGACCCCAAGATACGCTCAGGAAGTGTGTAATCAAGGTTTCAATATCTTGTAATGTCTTGTCTTTTGGTGGTGGAACAGCCAGTGGATGGTCTGCTTTGTACGCACCAGACGGCATATTATCTAAACATTGTTTGATAATTTTCAGTGATTCTTCGATTTCACGGTAGTGAACGATAACACGTGCATAGGCATCGCCTTCGTACTCAACCGGTACTTCAAAGTCGTAATTTTCATAACCGCTATATGGACGGTATTTACGTACGTCAAAGTCGATACCTGTAGCGCGTAGACCTGTACCTGTTACACCCCAAGCCAATGCAGATTTTGCATCGTATTGCGCAACATTACGGGTACGACCCACAAACACCGAGTTTTTCAGCGCTGCAGTATGGTATTCCTTCAAACGTTTCGGCATCCAGTCCAGGATTTCGCGAATCAGGTGCTGCCAGTTGTTTGGAAGGTCATGTGCGGTACCACCGATACGGAACCATGCCGGATGCATACGATAACCGGTGATCGCTTCAATCGCGTCATAGATTTTCTGACGGTCAGCAAACATGTAGAAGACTGGCGTCATACCGCCGGCATCCTGAATCGCAGTACCAATGAACAGCAAGTGGTTATTGATACGGAACAGTTCAGACATCATCACGCGGATACATTGCGCACGGTCAGGTACAGTGATACCCGCCATTTGCTCTACGCCAAGCACGTAAGGCATGTTTTGCGCACAACCACCGAGGTAGTCGACACGGTCTGTATACGGAATGAATGAATGCCAGGTTTGACGTTCAGCCATCTTTTCCACACCACGGTGGTGATAACCGATATCAGGCACACAGTCTTTCACTTCTTCACCGTCCAGCTGCAAGATCACACGGAACGCACCGTGCGCAGATGGATGGTTCGGACCCAAGTTCAGGAACATGAAGTCTTCATCGGCATTGCCGCGCTTCATACCCCAATCTTCAGGGACGAAACGAAGATGTTCCTGTTCGTAGTCCTGTTTGGCTTTATCTTGCAAATACGGCGTATATTCGGTCGCACGTGCAGAATATTCTTTACGTAGCGGATGACCTTCCCAATAGGTTGGCAACAAGATACGACGGAGCATTGGATGCCCTTCGAAATTGATCCCGAACATATCGTAAGCTTCGCGTTCATACCAGTTGGCATTTGGCCAAATATTGGTTGCCGTTGGAAGATTCAAATCGCTTTCAGCTAAGGCAACTTTAATACGAATGTCAGTATTACGCTCGAGCGACAACAAGTGATAGAACACGGTGAAGTCAGACGCAGGTAAACCGTCGCGGTGCGTACGCAGACGCTCATCTACCGCTGACAAGTCGAACAACATCACGTAAGGACGTGACACTGTACGCAAGAACATTAAAACTTCTTGTACACGTGCGCGCTCAACCCAGACTGTCGGGAAATCCTCGAAAGTCGTTTGCACAAAGAAGTTCTCACCAAATTTGGTTTTGAGTTCTTCAATAATGGCAAATGCTGGGCGTGAATCAACAGGCGTTGATTCTGGCATAGCAATGTCAGTTTCAGCCATTGGCTTGGCTTCCTATTTAATACAAATTCAGTCAACCTAAACGACAATTACACCCATAGCGGGTGCACAACAAAACAACCTGTCGTGTAAATTATTTAATTTCATCCATTGAGCGCAGATTTTTCACAGCAACACGCTGGTCTTTCTTACGGTCACGTTCCGGCATCATCTTTGGCTTATACACTGGCTTAAGATCATCACCGATCACCGCAGAAAGCGGACGACGCTCTAGTTGAATCTGGTCTTGCAACAGCATTAATGCCTGAATCAAAGCTTCAGGACGTGGTGGGCAACCTGGAATATACACATCGACCGGGATGATTTTATCCACACCTTGTACGACTGAATAAATATCGTACATACCACCTGAGTTGGCACATGCACCCATTGAAATGACCCATTTCGGTTCAAGCATCTGTTCATACAGACGCTGAATTACCGGCGCCATTTTCACAAAGCATGTACCCGCCACAATCATTAAGTCCGCCTGACGCGGTGAAGCACGGATAACCTCGGCACCAAAACGTGACAAGTCATGCACGCCGGTCAAGGTCGTTGCATATTCTACGTAGCAGCAAGATGTGCCAAAGTTAAATGGCCAAACTGAGTTTTTACGACCCCAGTTGACTGCTGTATGTACCACATCCTCTAAGCGAGTCATGAATACATTTTTATTCACTTCTTCTTCTAGCAACGGATCTTCTACAACAATACGTTCCTGAAGTGGATATTGATCAGCATTCGGATTCGCACGGGTTAATGTATATTTCATCCCGTCTTACTCCTTATCAGATAATTGAGTTTGTGACTTTTTCACAAAACCAGATGATTGAGCCGGGATTTGACCCGTTGGATCCATCACCAATTCTTCAACCGAGTTGAAGCGCGTAATTTCTGCAAGATCCATATTTGGCGAACCAATCTTAGCTTTAATTCCTGCTGCCTTACGTCTGTCTGAAGGTGCCCAATTGAGTGCGCCTGTCGATAACTCGTAAATCAAACCAACAAGTAAAACTATGATAAAGATAGCTGCAGTTGCAAAACCAATCCAACCTACTTCACGAACAGAAACTGCCCATGCATATAGATAAAGTGCTTCTAAATCAAACACTACGAAGAAAATTGCAACTAAATAGAACTTTGCAGACAAGCGGATACGAGCTCCACCTGCGCTAACTACACCTGACTCAAACTGCTCCTGCTTGGCACGGCCCCATGATTTACCCCCGAGGAGTAATGGGACAGTCAGCATAAAGACGCATAAAAATGTAACGCCGATCACGAAGGCAATAATTGCCCATTCGTATGGAGTAATAGCACTCATGCGGGGATAACTCCTGGCAGGCCTATTTGTTAACAAAGAATGTATGTATTGGCCTTCAAATACACCAAACACAAAATTAATCCCGCCAATTGTACCTGATTTTGGATTTCACTTGCTAGTTTATAAGCCTTAGTCTTTGGGATGATTTTTTAGACATTTCAGCATTTAATTTGACTTTAATCATTCAGAATTCGTTTTAATCGTTTTCCCAAATTAAATTTTAATTATCTATTAATTTTTCTATAAATAGCGCTAGCAGAAAATAGGCTGATCGATGAGCTGCTTTTCTCGCCCACCCATTTAGATATAGCCCTTTTCACTATGGAATCCAAGTTAAATCTGATAAAAACTTATTTTAACAACTATTTTTTCTTTCAAACCAATTGATTTAACTTGATATTTAATGTGATTTTTTACATTTAACTGCTGATTTACCCCCTACAGCCACTTGCTAATCTTAGATTGGCAATTGTGTCTTTTTGCAACATGCTCAACGGACTGATTCAGAATATGTTATTTCTATTTCTAAACCACATCATGACATTAATAAAGTAACAATAAGGAGTCCTTGCATGTCTCTACGCTTTTCCCATAAGCCGAATTATTTTTTATTTGCTCAATTACTGGTTCGACATATAGAAAATTACATCCAGAAAAATCCTAATATAAGCCAGGCAGCTTTTGACTTACGTGACATCCACGCACTTTTTCAAGAGGATCACGCTTCCTCCAGCATCAATCTGGATGGCATTATGAATATCGCTGACGAATATAAAGTCGAAACCTTATCAGGTGACCAGAAACTGATTCAGCGCTATAACGTCGATGCGAAAAACACCAAACTATTGATCGACTTTAATCCTGAAGCGCTACAAAGCTTAAAAGAGGGCAAATCCCTCATTGAACCTGATGCGACCATTCAGGAATAAAATTTCTCCCAATAAAAAAACGATGCCGATGCATCGTTTTTTTTATGACTAAAATCATTCCCACAATATCAAGCCAAATGATCACTCGCTTCCTCAGGCTTTTTTTCTAGCATCTTGCGCTTACTCTTCTTGACATAACGCTGTGCCGGCCAGGTCATGGTAAAACGCGCGCCACCCAGGGTCGGACTTTGATCAACCTGAATCGTGCCACCAAACCAGTACGCAATCCGACTGACAATCGACAAACCTAAACCATAACCACCCGAAGCACGGGTACGGCTATCATCCAGTCGGGCAAAGGCTTCAAAAATTCGGGCACGATCTATTTCCGGAATCCCCGGCCCGTCATCTTCAACGCAAACATAGGCCTGACCATCTTGGTCCAGACCACCGCTAATCAAGATTTTATGATCACAATAACGGATGGCATTCCCCACCAGATTCTGAATCACACGATGCAGATAGCGACGCTCCGCCTCTACCGTTACAGCAACAGGCATTGGATGTAATTCAATGATTTTCTGGGTTTTCAGTGCTTCAGTTTCCTGAGCTACCTGATTCAGTACGTCATACAGATCAATCTGCTCAAACTCAATCGACGGCATGCCCTGTTCCAGTTTGGCATAGGTCATGATCTCATCAATCAGGGTATTCAGCGCTTCAATATCTTTATCAATCTGTTCAACCTGTTGCAGACGATAATCGTAGTCATCTTCATCTGCCATCATTTCCACACCAAAGCGGATCCGTGCCACCGGTGTACGCAATTCATGCGACACCGCACGCATCAGCTCACGCTGCGCTTCGATCAAACGCTGGATATGATCTGACATATTGTTATAACTAGAGGCTAGTGTAGACATCTCGTCACTGCCTTCTACAGGAAGACGCAATGACATGTTACCCGATTTCATTTTGTTTAAGGCATAGCTGACTTCACGCAACTTGCGCTGCATTGGCACAAGCAAACCATAAACACCCAGACTCAACACAAACAGGCTTAACAAGGTAATACCGGTCGCTAACTGGAATGGCATCCAGTTAAACAGGGGCACCGGCCCCATGACCAATACTTGCGAGGTCGAACCGGGAATCGGTGAAATAATTGAAATCGTAGTACCACGGATAGAGGCATTATCGCGGTATAAAATGATGCTGTGATCCAGACGCAGACGTCCGATCTGTTCGGAGTCTAAAGGTAGATTCTGGACATTTTCGATAGAAACCGGATAAGAAAAATAATCCTGAATACGAGCCAGATATTCTTTTTCCTGACCTGGATAGTAGACCAGATAATCCAGAATAAAGACTGGTAAGGCCTTCATCTGGCGCTCAGTAATGCTGTCGGCCTTAATATAAAGGTAATGACCCGGGTCATCGCGCAGCCCCACCACAATATAGGCAATACCCGATTCGGCGTCCCAACGCACCACAGCCTTACGTTCGGCAATACGGCGTCCTTCAGCACGGGTAATGTCGACCTTGCTGGCTTCTACATAGTGAATGGGCAATTCCAGCAAATCGGAGGCATCAGAAACCCAATCCATTTTTTGCTGGAGATTTGGCTGGCGTGCAACCCCTTCACTGATGATATATGCCATACCATCAGTCAGGGATTCGCGATATTCTTGCGCACGCTGATAGTTGATAATCTGTACCAACAAATAGCCGAACACCGCCACCAAGACGACAAGGATGACGAGTCCTGCGTATATACGCAAAAATATACTGTGTTTAAACACCTATAATTTATCCTGCTTGTTCAAGCAACAAACCACATTTGCTTAAAGACCATTGGTCTCTTTAACAAAAAGATAACCCTTACTACGTACTGTTTTAATACGCTTCGGATTTTCTGGATCGTCACCGATTTTTGGACGGATACGAGAAATACGTACATCGATTGAACGGTCTTGACCATCATATTCGATACCACGTAAACGCTCGAAAATATCTTCGCGAGAGAGAATACGGCCAGCATTCGATGCAAGCAACCATAAAAGGTCATATTCTGCACTGGTAAAATCAACCAGATCGCCATTTAAGGTCACTGAACGGCCGCCATTATCGATGACCAGGTCATCAAATTCGATGCGTTGTGCCACTTCATCTTCAGGCACTTTGTCAGTACGACGTAGCAATGCACGGATACGCGCCAGCAATACACGCGGCTGAACAGGCTTAGCGACATAGTCATCCGCACCCATTTCCAGACCCAAAACCTGATCCATATCTTCAGTACGCGCAGTCAACATCAAAATCGGTTGATGATAATGTGGACGCACTTCACGGCAAATGGTCAAGCCATCAGCACCTGGTAACATCACATCTAGCACCACCATATCTGGCTGCTCGGCAATAATCCGACGAATGGCACGGTTACCATCCGGCTCTACCCCCACCTCAAGTCCATTACGAATGAGGTATTCTTGCGTTAAACGAGCAAGACGCTCGTCATCTTCAACAATTAAAATCTTGGGTAACTTTTCTTCTTGGCTCATGTATTGCCCCTTATTTGGTGGATCTACGCTATAGGCGTATCCTTTTGAAATCCAATAGATACGTTTTTAATATGCTTGCAATATACACACGTTTACATTGTAAACAAGATAGCGTTCACCAAACTGATACATCAAGATAGCATTTTGTAATATTTTATCGTGCATTTTTTGGACAATTATGCTTGAAACAGTGGTTTAGATCTGATTTGCGATTTACACAACTATTACATGGACAAAATATGACTGCTTGATTCAGCACTTTTTAGTTATCCACAGTGTTATCTATAAGCACTTTCTTTTGACTTTGTTATGCTATGCCTTGCCTGATAAGGCTTATACAAAAATCAATAAAAATAGCGATATTTTTACAAGGATTAAAGCACAACTTAAGAAAAATATTTAGCTAAATGTCAATATTGATCTACCCTAAATTTTCCCGTATCTTGTGTTCAATTAATTTTAAAACCACTAGGTCTTGTGTTTATTCCTCAAACACTGTGGCATGAATTTTGCCCAGTTCAAACGGTCTATAAACATAAAAATAGATGACAACGGAGCTATGCTAACATGAGCGTAATCACTTCAACTCCTGGTCAACTTCAGGTGATTAAACGCACCGGTGATGTTGCCGCTTTTGATGCAGAAAAAATTTCTGTCGCAATTGGTAAAGCGTTTTTGGCGGTTGAAGGCCAACAAAGCGCTGACTCGAGCCGGATCCATGATCGTATCGAGCAACTGACGGAAATGGTATTAAATACCTTTAAACGTCGTTTACCTTCTGGCGGAACGATTCATATTGAAGAAATTCAAGACCAAGTTGAACTTGCGCTAATGCGTACGGGCGAACAGAAAGTTGCACGCTCTTATGTCATTTACCGTGAACAACGTTCTGAAGCACGTAAACAGTTAGGTGCTCATCATCACCCGACCCTGCAAATTACTGATGCTGAAGGCAAACTTAAGCCACTGGATTTAAGTGCTTTAACTGCGCATGTTACTAAAGCAGCAGAAGGCCTTGAAGGCATTGATGTACAAGCCATTGTCGATGAGACCGTGAAAAACTTGTACAACGGCGTAAAAGAGTCTGACATCTCGACCACGATGATGATGGCGACCCGTACCCGTATCGAGCAAGAGCCTAACTATACATATGTGACTGCACGTTTATTGCGTGATGACCTGGTTGCGACTGGTTTGAAATTCCTGGGTCTACCTTTAGATACAGTTGAAGGCGATGCGCTGGAAACTTACCTGAAAAAAGGGATTGAGCTTGAGCTGCTTTCTCCAGAATTGCTGAACTTTGACCTGGCGAAACTGGCAGCGGCGATTCAACCGGAACGCTCGAATCAGTTTACTTACCTGGGTCTGCAAACATTATTTGACCGTTACTTCATCCATTCGGATGGCGTACGTTTCGAACTTCCGCAATTGTTCTTTATGCGTGTTTCTATGGGCTTGTCGCTCAATGAAGAAAACCGTGAAGATCGCGCGATTGAGTTCTATAACTTATTGTCTAGCTTCGACTACATGGCTTCGACGCCTACCCTGTTTAACTCAGGTACGCTTCGTCCACAATTGTCTAGCTGCTACTTGACCACGATTGATGATGACCTGTATGACATTTATGGCGCGATGCGTGATAACGCAATGCTGTCTAAATGGGCAGGCGGTTTAGGTAATGACTGGACGCCAGTTCGTGCTTTGAACTCATACATCAAAGGGACTAACGGTAAATCTCAAGGTGTAGTTCCGTTCTTGAAAGTAGCGAACGATACGGCTGTTGCGGTCAACCAGGGTGGTAAGCGTAAAGGTGCAGTTTGTGCGTACCTGGAAACCTGGCACCTGGACATCGAAGAATTCCTGGAACTGCGTAAGAATACCGGTGATGACCGTCGTCGTACACATGACATGAACACTGCGAACTGGGTTCCTGACCTGTTCATGCAACGTGTATTCGAAGATGCAGAATGGACACTGTTCACCCCTTCTGAAACGCCTGATCTACATGATTTGACGGGTGCAGAATTCGCTGAGCGTTATGCACATTACGAAGCGATTGCCAAAGAAACAAACATGTTGCACAAGAAAATCCGTGCAAAAGATTTGTGGCGCAAAATGCTGTCTATGCTGTTTGAAACAGGTCACCCGTGGATCACATTCAAAGACGTATGTAACCTGCGTTCACCACAGCAACACGTAGGTGTGGTGCATTCATCTAACTTGTGTACAGAAATTACTTTAAACACCAGTAAAGAAGAAATCGCAGTATGTAACCTGGGTTCGATCAACCTGGTACAACACGTTCAAGGCGGTGTTCTTGATCGCGAAAAACTGGCACGTACAGTTAAAACTGCGGTTCGTATGCTCGATAACGTGATCGACATCAACTACTACGCTGTTCCACAAGCGCGTAACTCGAACCTGAAACACCGTCCAGTCGGTATGGGTATCATGGGCTTCCAGGATGCACTGTATGAGATGAACCTGGCTTATGGTTCTGATGCTGCGGTTGAGTTTGCTGATGAATCAATGGAAGTGATTTCTTACTACGCGATTTCAACATCTAGCGATTTGGCTGTTGAACGTGGTACATACGAAACATTCAAAGGTTCATTGTGGGATCAAGGTATCCTGCCAATCGACTCGCTTGATCTGGTTGCGAAAACTCGTCCAGAACGCATGTTCGAAGTCGACCGCACTCAACGTCTGGACTGGGACACTTTACGTGCCAAAGTTCAAAAAGACGGTATGCGTAACTCGAATGTGATGGCAATTGCTCCGACTGCTACGATTTCAAACATTTGTGGCGTGTCGCAATCTATTGAGCCTACATTCCAGAACTTGTATGTGAAATCTAACTTGTCTGGTGAATTCACCGTGATTAACCCGTACCTGGTACGTGCGTTGAAAGAACGTGGTCTTTGGGATGCGGTGATGGTCAATGACCTGAAACACTTCGAAGGTTCTGTGCAGAAGATTTCCCGTATTCCTGAAGAGCTTAAAGCCATCTTCGCGACTGCGTTTGAAGTTGATACTCGCTGGATCGTAGATGCTGCATCACGCCGTCAAAAATGGATCGACCAAGCGCAGTCTCTGAACCTTTACATCGCTGGTGCAAACGGTAAGAAACTGGACATCACTTACAAGATGGCCTGGTTACGTGGTCTTAAGACGACTTATTACCTGCGTGCATTGGGTGCGACTTCTGCCGAGAAATCAACAATCAACACTGGCGCATTGAACGCAGTTAAACCTGCAACTGTTGCGGCGCCTGTTGTAGCAGCAGCTCCGGTGGTTGAAGCGCAAAAACCTGAAGCTCCTGCAGAGGAAGAAGGTTTTGCACAAGCGGCTCCAGTGCCAATGGCATGTTCAATTGACAACCCTGATTGTGAGGCTTGTCAGTGACATTGATTAAACAATAGATCCACTAGCTCTAATGAATTTATTCATTAGAGCTCTCAAAATAGTCGATTCGACTATCTGGATTGTTGTTTAGTCAGAGATAGTCGAATCCCTTTAATTAGGTGATTCAATGACAATTGAAAGCATTATTGCGATTGGTTGTTTTGTAATTGGATTAGTGGCTTATATCGGCTGGTCAGTGAAATGTAGTTTGCAAAATATTGCGAATAAAACAAACTCACATAACACCTATATCACTAATAACTATGATGGAACTAAAAAACCAAAAGAGTAGTTAAAACAAAGGAAACCTCAATGCCTCATATGACCCAAAACTACATGTTAGGACTTGCGGCATTGCTGATTTCCTTTGGTATTACCTTTTATTTACCAATTGCTTATTTCTGGCTCAAAGTTCGCCAGCAGCGTAAACAAAATAAGTAGTTTTCTTTAGACGAATTACTTCTTTTGATTATGTAGCAATACAAAATCAAATCTAGATTGAAGGTTACGAAAGATAAAAAGTAATTAGAAATTTAGAAAAGATTTGAGAAAAATGTTGGGGATATTGCAGTATCCCCTCCATCAATCTCAGATAACCGAGAACACGGTTGACTGATAACTTTCAGCAAAGAAAGTAACGAAATCTTCGTTCACTTTGAGTTTTGAGTCAACTGTTAATTCTCATTTTTAATCTAAAACATTGTTTTTAGGAGCTTTAAAAATGCAATGCAATTTACAGTCTTACTTATCCAAAGTTAAAGGAGTTTTCAATGCACTACATGTGTTTAAGTTACGATCTACACAATAAACCACGCTCAAACTATTCCAAGATTTATCAAGCTCTTGGACAATATGAGCATGAAAGATTACAGAAATCGATTTGGTTGCTACATACAACAAAATCGAGTGATGAAATCATGAAAGATTTTAGGCATTGTGTCGATCAGAGAGACAGACTAGCTGTTTTTCCAATTGACCAAAATTTGTTAAACATTTTAAAGGAATAGGAACCCCCGCCCATTTCATTAATATATGAAATGATTTTGAAACAGAGACAGGTTTATAATCTTGTCTCTATTTCAAATGGGGTTCACCTTTTTATACTTAAGGAGAATCCCATGTCTATCCTAAGTTGGGACGATTTCGAAGATGATTCGCAAAAACCGGCTGCACCTGAACAGCAGCCTGCGCCCGTCGAGCCGCAAAAAGCGACTAATTCACAGATGGTATCTGATGCAGGCAACGCATCGCCGGATGTGGCAGCTGCACAACCCCTTAGAGCCACTCAAAACCGAGGATCAAATCCAACCGATTCGCTGGCAAGAGCATCTGCTTCCCTAGAGCAACTTGATGTTGCTCCAGGTCTGGAAGAGCTTGAAATGGGTGCGCAACGTGTACAAGTTGATGACAAGGCAATGATCAACTGTCGTGCTGACTTGAACCAGCTTGTACCGTTCAAATACGAATGGGCTTGGCAGAAGTATCTGGACGGATGTGCAAACCACTGGATGCCGCAAGAAGTCAACATGAACCACGACATCGCGCTGTGGAAGTCTGAAAATGGCTTGACTGAAGATGAACGTACCATCGTGATGCGTTCACTTGGTTTCTTCTCGACTGCCGATTCACTGGTTGCAAACAATCTGGTACTGGCGATTTACCGTCATATTACCAACCCTGAATGCCGTCAGTACATCTTGCGTCAAGCGTTTGAAGAAGCAATTCATACGCACGCTTACCAGTACTGTATCGAGTCGCTAGGTATGGATGAAGGCGAAGTCTTCAACATGTACCGTGAAGTACCGTCAGTGGCACGTAAGGCAGCGTGGGGCCTGAAATATACTCAGTCTTTAAGTGATCCTACTTTCAAAACTGGTACCCCTGAAAACGACCAAATCCTGCTTCGCAACCTGATCGCGTTCTATTGTGTACTTGAAGGTATCTTCTTCTACTGTGGTTTCAGCCAGATCCTGTCGATGGGCCGTCGTAACAAGATGAATGGTGTTGCCGAGCAATTCCAGTACATCCTGCGTGATGAGTCAATGCACCTGAACTTTGGTATCGATATGATCAACCAGATCAAGATCGAAAACCCGGGTTTATGGACCACTGAATTCCAGGAAGAAATCATCCAGATGATTCTTGAAGGCACGATGCTGGAAATCGAATATGCACGTGACACCATGCCACGCGGTGTACTTGGCATGAACGCTGGCATGATGGAAGAATACCTGAAGTTCATTGCTAACCGTCGTCTGGCGCAGTTAGGCTTGCCTGAACAGTTCGCTGGTGTGAATAACCCGTTCCAGTGGATGTCAGAGATGATGGACTTGCGTAAAGAGAAGAATTTCTTCGAGACGCGCGTAACAGATTACCAAACTGGCGGTGCGTTAAGCTGGTAAGGTTTAGCTTAAATGTTGATTAAAGCATAAGGTGAAATTTACAAAGCATAAGCTGAAATAAATTAAACCATAAGCTGAAATCAACTAAAATCAATAAGATAATGTCATAAAATATTATGGCATTATCTTTTTAATTTAAAACATCAATGAAATAATCCTAAAATATCAAAGATTTGCCTACTCCCTGATTATTCATATTTATAAATTTTTTATTGTAAAATGACACATTGCTTGTCATTTACGACAGATAGATGGCATCTATTAAAAAAGAACACATCAATAGGATTAATTTTAAAATTTTTATTTATCTAATATTTTAGAGCTTAATTTAGACTTATGATCTCTTTTAAAAAAGATGCTATTTAGAGACTGTTTACTGATTATTTTGCTGAGAAAACTATGCTCTCTGATTCTCTATATTCCTTGACATAGCTAAATTCACACATCTTACAGTTTTAACCAATCAGGCTTCTCATCAAGAAGACTCTGCTTCAGTGAATCAGACGGCTTTATTCTAAACTTAACACTACCAGTACGCTCATAAGACAAATGACCTTGAAGCACGCCACCTAGATCTGGTTTAGCTGAGGAAATAGGTGCTAATACTGTAATCTCACTTGCTAATTTTTCTATCCATTCTGATGCAGGCTTTAATGGATCTATGATATTAAACAAATTGATCAATATTTGATAAACCAGGTGGGCAGAACCCTTAATACTTAAATTTATCAATAACTTGTTATTAACCCAGCTAATAGGAATTGAAATTCTTTGTAGCCCATTATGCTCGATATCATAAAGTAGTGAATTAGAAAGTCCCGAAATAAAGTCCTGCATCTCAGTTAGAAGATCACTCTGCTTTCCAAAAATTACTTTGGCCAGATTTACAACTCCATCATCAATTGCTATTGAGCTTATATTTGTCATATCAAATTTACTGCGAATGAACTCATCAATAGCACCACACCCAGTTTCTACCGTTTTTAAAAGTTGCTCATTAGGTAAGGCTATAGTCGATGGCTCAATATATGATTCATTAAGAGAATCATAGTGTGTAAGACAAATAAATGCTGTTAATTCGCTTTCTATTGTAAATTCTGCATTATCGGTAATTAGTACGTCTTCATCTATTATGTCTTTTGGATGGGTTTCTATATCATCGTGAACTACACCAAAATATTCAGGAATTAATGGATTCCCTTTAAAATAATCACTTAATAATCCTTTCCAAAGTTCAACAGACATAAATCCATCAAATCTGAACAATTTTGTGTACTCAGATTGTTTTCCAGCATGATCAATTGATAAACCTATTCTTTCTATATACTTATCTTGAGAATAGGCTCGTATAGCACCGTCAAAATGAGCAATGGTTGAGGTACCGATAGAATATTCTGCATGCGCATAACGGCATCCATATTGATCCCCTAGAAGTCCTCCAGATTGATTTTCAATTAACTCCTCAATTTCAAAAGTACGATATCTATCCTCTATAGTTGAAATTATGCGTGTTTCAGGTGATTTCCACCAAATTTGAGTCCTATCAATCCCCTCGAAATACCTTGTTCTATCCGATGCCTTATGTTCTGTTACACCATTGGGTATCAATGAAATATCATTATTAAAGTGAGGTCCCCACCAATATTCTAACTCTAATAGATTAGTGACAGTCTCTGGATGACCAATAAGATCTGGATCAAGGCGTATTCGAGGAATTAGATGGGGGTTATCTATTACTGCTTTATTAAAATTTGAAAGAAAATATTCATTAAATTTATTTCTATGCGACAGACTACGCCTAAAGAATCTATGTGCAAATATCAATAAATTATATTTCTTATCTAAAAACATACCCGGCTGAACTTGCTCCATGCTTTGGCACAGTATTTTATAATTTGTTAAACCATCTTTATCTACAGCTTCGCTTGAGGGATTAAACAGTTCAGGATAGAGTGACGATGCAACATTATCTCGAGACAATACATAAGCCTCCATCTTAAGAAACCTATCAAACTCATCAAGCTTTAGTATGTTTCCTCTTTCTAACAAATCTCTTTTTAAAGCACCTTTCTTGTCATTATTATGTGATTCCCAAAAATGAGAAGCGACCTGTTCTAATTGAATTTTCTCTTGCTTCGTTTCTGCTTCCTCAATCATTCCAATTACACGAACCATATTGCTATCTATAAAGAGACCAAGTACTTGGCTCCACCCAAAGGGACGATGCATATCATGTTGTATATGAACGGGTAATCCCGCTGAAAGACCTGTGGTAAACCTTTCAGAATGGTGTGTTTCTTCAGCCTTCATCAACGTACTTGCAGGAATTTGGAAGCCTGATTTGTTTATCTGATTCGTAGTAAAAATGCCAAGTTTCCGCTTCATGTACATACCCCATTACTTAAATATAAAAAAATTAAATATAAATCAATAACTTGCTTATATTTAGATTCATATTTCCATGTATTACTAATAAAAAGTACAAAGAAATGGTTTATAACCCTATGTTATGTAAGCATCCGGCTAACACAGCCTTACCAAGCGATCCTATAAGCCTTAATTTAGTTCCCACCTAAAAACAAGTGGGGACTTAATCCATGAACATGGATATATATTCAGCAACACCTCCTGTTGCTAAAAAACGCCGAAAATACAGCAAAGAATTCAAACTCAGTATTGTCAATGCCTGCAAAAATCCTAATACCTCGATCGCTTCGGTCGCACTGCAACATAGTATTAATGCCAACCTTGTCAGTCGTTGGATCAGGATCTTCAGCCATCATGAGGGTGCCGTGCAGGATCCTACTCATGTGAATCCAGCATTTATTGCTTTGCCTTACACTGCTGCAATCAGCCAACCTATTGATGAGAGGATCACGTTGTGTATCACCGTGCCTCATACGAATAATGATATTCAGCTAAAATGGCAGACATCAGAAATACCTGCCTTGGCAGAATTACTCAAGGCACTTGCAACATGATCCGCATTGATGAAATCTGGTTGTCTACTCAGCCCATGGACATGCGTGCAGGTATGGATACGACCATGGCTCAGGTGGTGAGAGCCTTTGGCTACATCAAACCGCATTGTGCTTACCTGTTCTGTAATAAACGTGGCCATCGCATGAAAGTGCTGGTACATGATGGATTGGGCATCTGGCTGTGTGCCCGGCGGCTGGAACAGGGCAAATTTCACTGGGCTCAAGTTCACCAAGGTGAAACCGTGGCCCTCAGCCCGGAACAGTTACAGGCACTGATCCAAGGTTTGCCCTGGCAGCGCATTGGACGACAGCAGGTGGTGACGATGCTTTAAACCAGGCTCGACCATTCTGCTATTCTCCAAACGTTCTATTTCATTCTTCTCATGACCTCAGGCATACTGCGGTCATGAATACGCTGCCTGACTTAAGCCAACTGACCCATGAACAACTGCTGGAATTCACCAGGCAGTTGGCGCTGCAGCATCAGTCTCTAGCACAATCAAACCAACAATTGGATGCCAAAGTTCAACATCTTTCTATTCTCAATCAAAAATACGAGCATGAACTGGCGCTGTTTAAAAAGCATAAATTCGCCCAAAAGAATGAACACTTAACGGCAAAACAAATCCATCTGTGGGATGAAGCGGTTGAAGAAGATATTGCCGCGGTTGATCTAGAACTGGAACGGCTAAATGCAGATAAAACCAATGCAGCGACACAGAAAGCCAAAACCAATAAACCTAAACGTCGACCACTGCCAGATCATCTACACACCATCCGTATTGAGCATGAACCTGCATCAACCCAATGTGCTTGTGGCTGCCAACTCCGTCGTATCGGCGAAGATGTCAGTGAAAAACTGCATTTCAGACCGGCACAGTTCTATAAGGAACAGCATGTGCGTGGTAAATGGGTCTGTGATCAGTGTGACACTCTAACTCAGCAAGCGATGCCCGCCTATGTGATTGATAAAGGCATTGCTTCACCTGAATTGCTCAGCCATGTGCTGGTATCGAAGTATGCCGATCATTTGCCGCTGTACCGTCAGCGCCTGATCTATCAGCGGGCTGGCATTGATCTGTCCAGATCCACTTTATCTGACTGGATAGGTCGCTGCGGTGTAGAACTGGAACCTCTGGCCAATGCCTTAAAAGAGGTGGTGCTGCAACAGCGGGTGCTGCATGCAGATGAAACACCGGTCACCATCATGCGGATGGGTGAGAATAATAAAAAACCGAAGAAAGGTTATGTCTGGGCCTATGCCACCACACAGTATAATCCAGTTCAGGCGGTGATCTATGACTTTCAGGATAGTCGTTCAGGCCAGCATGCTGAAGAGTTCTTGAAAGGCTGGCAGGGCTATCTAGTCTGTGATGATTACAGTGGTTATAAAGCACGTTTTAAATCAGGCCAGGTGATTGAGGTGGGGTGCATGGCCCATGCACGTCGTAAATTCCATGAACTGCATGTAACTGGGAAAAGTCAGGTTGCTGAACAGGCCTTAGTGCTGATTCAGAAACTGTATGCGATAGAAGCAGAACTCAGGAAAAAGACCGATGGTACAGCGGAAGACCGCCGCGAATACCGACAACAGCATAGTCAACCAGTGATGCAACAACTATATGAATGGCTCAACCAACATCATCTGACAGTGCCATCGAGTTCTCCCACCGCCAAGGCTATCAATTACACTCTGAAGCGTTGGCCAGCCTTAAGCCGCTATCTGGATGATGGCAATCTACCGATATGCAACAATTGGGTAGAGGTGCGACACGAAGTCGCTTAATGAAGTTGTTCCCCCTGCGGGAACCACCCGTGTCACCGGGTGAATCTAGAAGGCTGAATAAAGAGCGCCTTCGACAATGTAACGAGGCACCGTAAGGTGCGGGGTATCAATCGTGAGAGGCGTACTCTTCTGGCAGCCATAGCCGGACAAGGGCTAGATAATCGGTATGGTGAACACATGTGAATCTGCGCAACGATCGTTAAATTGAACGAGCGGAAATGGCTAATACGCTCGAACCAAAACGGTAATGGAGGTGGGAATCGCGTCTTTCTACTACGCATTCGTGACCCATACGCCTCCCGGTCGATAGCAGGCACCTAAGCCGATGTACTTCAGTAAGCGGAACGTGGAAATCCCGTATTACCCCCATTGGGAAAGCAGTTTGCAAAAACTGCCCATGGTGATGCGGGCGAAGGAACGAGGAAAAAGCGAATGCCAGTCTGTAATGGGTTGGATAGAGGTTGAAACATTACCCCACGCGAAAGCGGGCTGACGTCCTTATGGTCTCTCATCACAAGAGAGTGTGTAGAACCCTTTTAATGGAGGGAGAGCAAATGAATGCAGCAGTATCAGCGTGTGCACCTTCCAGCACATCGTGGGACAGCATCGATTGGATTGCTGTACAGCGTCATGTCAGAGGGCTGCAAGCGCGTATTGTGAAGGCGGTACAAGACGGCAGGCATAACAAGGCGAAAGCTTTGCAATGGCTGCTGACTCACTCGTTTAGTGGCAAAGCATTGGCCGTAAAACGAGTGTCTGAAAACAAAGGCAAAAACACGGCTGGGGTCGACAAGGTGACTTGGAATACACCCAAGGCCAAGACCGGTGCGATGATGTCGTTGAAGAGGCGAGGTTACACGC
>NZ_JBLVOM010000260.1:0-24097 GCF_053543775.1 Acinetobacter endophylla
CTTGAAATACCACCCTGGTAATATTGAGGTTCTAACTCTGTCCCGTTATCCGGGACGAGGACCATGTCTGGTGGGTAGTTTGACTGGGGCGGTCTCCTCCTAAAGAGTAACGGAGGAGTACGAAGGTGCGCTCAGCGTGGTCGGAAATCACGCGTAGAGTATAAAGGCAAAAGCGCGCTTAACTGCGAGACCCACAAGTCGAGCAGGTACGAAAGTAGGTCTTAGTGATCCGGTGGTTCTGTATGGAAGGGCCATCGCTCAACGGATAAAAGGTACTCTGGGGATAACAGGCTGATACCGCCCAAGAGTTCATATCGACGGCGGTGTTTGGCACCTCGATGTCGGCTCATCTCATCCTGGGGCTGAAGCAGGTCCCAAGGGTATGGCTGTTCGCCATTTAAAGAGGTACGCGAGCTGGGTTTAGAACGTCGTGAGACAGTTCGGTCCCTATCTACCGTGGGCGTTGGAAATTTGAGAGGATCTGCTCCTAGTACGAGAGGACCAGAGTGGACGAACCTCTGGTGTACCGGTTGTCACGCCAGTGGCATCGCCGGGTAGCTATGTTCGGAAGGGATAACCGCTGAAAGCATCTAAGCGGGAAGCCTACCTCAAGATAAGATTTCCCCGAGACTTTATGTCTCCTAAAGAGCCGTTGAAGACTACGACGTTGATAGGTTGGATGTGGAAGCATAGTGATATGTGAAGCTGACCAATACTAATTGCTCGTGAGGCTTGACTATACAACACCCAAACAGTTGTTGTATGAAGCTCGATTGATTCGATATTAAACAAAGTGACTTGATTTAGTTACGCTAAACGAACAAACTACTGCAACTCAGATATACCTGTTAATAACTCATTTGATGAAAGCTAGGCTAGCGAAGTGAAAACAACGCCAATAAGACCCAAGCAAATAGTCATAAACAGTTGTGCTGGCGACCATAGCAAGAGTGAACCACCTGATCCCTTCCCGAACTCAGAAGTGAAACCTCTTAGCGCTGATGGTAGTGTGGGGTTACCCATGTGAGAGTAAGTCATCGCCAGCTCATTATTCAAAACACCCCCAACCAAACGGTTGGGGGTGTTTTTTTATGTGTGAGATAATCTCCAGAGATGCCTATAAAGTTAATCTGATACAGTGTTTAATATTAAGATAGAACGGTAGCTAACTTTACTGAGTAATAGTTGCAACTCTTTTATGACAAGCCATCAAACTGACGTCGAGCATGTTTAAAGGCGGTTCTAAGACCTTCTTCCAGCGTAGGGTGATAAAAGGGTTTCTTTAGGATCTGGTGAATATCCTGATCGGCATCAATCATCCAAGCTAATAAATGGGCCAGATGTTCTGCTTGTGAACAGAAGAGTTCTGCACCGAGTAATTTACCTGAGTTTTTATCAATATAAACTTCTACTCCACCTAAGTTCTCTGCCAAAACTAGGGCACGTCCTTGGTTTTCATAAGAGACGAATCCCCGAATAAATTCGACGTGTTGATCTTCTAGCTGTTTAAAACTTTTTCCGACAATCGCCATTCCAGGATGACAAAATACAATCGCCAATGGGGTTAAGGCAGGAATAGGCTTTACATCCGGATAATTTAAACAGTTATAAACCGCCTGTTTACCCGCATGCGCGGCTTCATGTTGAATGGGTGCATCAGGTGCGGCATCACCCACTATAAATATAGGTAGGTCTGCAAGTTGTTTGGTTTCTTTATCGATAGGAAGGTTCTTGATATCCTTGAATGTGGAATTTAGCTGATCTAGACCTAAATGATTTATATTGCTTTGCCGACCTGTGGCACCTAAAACATATTCAACTTCAATACTCTTAGTCTGATCATTTTCTGTAAAATTAATCTTTATTTTATCAGTTTGGATCTCAATCTCATCTGGTAAGGTTTTAAATTTGATATTGAGTTCTTTACTTAATTGCTCTTGTGCTAGTTTTTGTAAGATCGGGCTAGTTAAAGCACCTACTTTTTGGCTACGCGCAAACATCGTGGTTTTTACACCTAGTCGTTGCATGGCTTGAGCTAATTCAATTGCAATGATGCCACTCCCGATCACCGCTAAAGACTTAGGTAATTGGGAAAATTCAAATATTTCATTGGAAGTAATGTATTTTTCTCTTAATTTTTGTTTTAAAGTTTCATTAATATTGGGCCGTGAGCCTACTGCGACAATAAAACTTTTGGCCTGATAGGATTGTCCATTGACTTCGATCGTTTGGGGATCAACAAATTTGGCTTTTCCGGAAATTTTATGTGAGCTGTCCCATTGATCGACACCTTTCAAGGTTGCACGAATAAAACGTTCTCTAAAGACATGCACACGTTGCATAACATCTGAAGTATCAATGACAGCGTTATGCTTTAAAGCAAGTTCTTCAGCAGTTTGAATATCATGCATGCGATTTGCAGATGAGATCAGCAGTTTGCTTGGCATACAACCTACACGTGCACAGGTGGTATCCCAGGGGCCATCATTGATAATTAAAATATTCTGAGTATGTTTGATGGCTTCGTTATAAGCACTGATTCCTGCAGTGCCTGCGCCGATGATGATGAGGTCATGCATAAAATGTTTACTCAGTTCTCAACAACTAACTATTTACCTTAATATTTACAATGTTTTCGATGTAAATTATGTAACTACATTGCTTATTTTTGCTAATTTGAGTAAATTTTGTATAAAAGCCAGAAGACTAACTTTATGGCAGCTTAAATATTATATCTAGTGGGAAAAATCATGAGTTTGTTTATAAATTTAAAAAAATTAGGGGTAAACACAACAGTTTTAGCGACATCAATTTCATTGGTCGCTTGTGGCGGTGGGGGAAGTGATGGTTACTACAATAATGGTTCTCCAAGTGGCAATACTGGGGAAGGGAATACAAGTGATAACAATCAATCAGAAACAGATACTTCAAAGGTAGCAAATAGTCTTAGTATTTCATTACAAGATATTGAAGGCAAACCTTTACAGATTGCTCAAGATAATAGTCAAGTCAAAATAGCAGTTAAAGTATTAAATATAGATAAAGGTGGAATCGCAGGTAAAGATGTACGTTTAAGTATTGGCGGAGAAGATTTGGGGGTAGAAAGTACTAACTCTAAAGTTTCTTCAGATGAAAATGGGGTTGCATTATTTACATTAAATATTCCTGCATTACAAACTGATACTGGAAAGGTTCAACTAACAGCAAAGGTTGAAGGAACTACAGTCTCAATTCCTTATACATTGAATATCAAAAAAACAAGTACAATTATCAGTGATTATAATCTTAATGTACCACAAGGTTTAGTGTTAAATTTGCCAAAAGGCTCTACTGACGTTGTAGTACAAGTAACGGATGCCAAAAGTGGTGCAAAAGTTGGTCAGACTGTTGAATTAACTTTACCTCCTGAAATGAATGGTAAATTTATAGTTGAAACAGGTTCATCAGTAACAACAGATACTCAAGGTAAAGCGACTTTTAAAATTAGTGCAAATCCGAATCTGACATCAGATGATATTGCAAATTTTGTTGAAAGTTCACAAAAACTAAGTTTTAAGTTAATTGATGAGTATCGTGCTGAAAAAAATGCAGTAACGTCTCTTACATTTAAAGATATTTCAAGTGTAGTAAATAAACTCGAAATTATTACACCAGAAGATTCTATTGCAGCCAAAGATGGCACAGCAAAAATTCTCGTATTTGCAAAAAATAGTGCAGGAAATGTTTTAAAAAATACCCAAGTCAAGTTAGCTGTAGATGCAATCGCGAAATATTATGGGGTCCAACTTGATAAAAATGAGGCTACAACAAATTCAGAAGGTTATGCTGAGTTCACTTTAAAGAGTAACTCGAATTATCCAATTGCTCTTTCACAAAGAGGAATTGAGCTTACTGCCACATACGAAAATAATCCGGATATTAATGGTAAAGCAACGGTACAGGTCGTAACTGCTGATAGTAGTGTAAATAATCAAGAGGCAATTCAGCGTTTAGAAATCGCATCTGCATATAAAGTGAATGCAGTTAATGATAGTGTCGAAATTAAAGTTAAAGCAATAAATTATAAAGGATTAGGGGCTTCTAAGGGTAATATCACTCTCAGCTTGAATGCAGGGGCAACATCTAATGGTGTTACTTTTGATGGTGCTGCAACTCGTGATGTAGATCCAAATGGCTTTGTAACTTTTAAGCTTAAGACAATTTCTCTGACACCAACACCTACACAAAAGGCAATTGATGCTTTAATTGATGCTGGTATTGAAGCAACTTTTACTGCAGATAATGGTGCAAGCAATAAGATTAATATTATTGTAGATAATGAAATTGTCTCTGAAAAAACAATTGATTATTTACAGATCGATCCAATATTAAATACCTTTGACTATAAAAAAGATCAAACTATTACAGTAAAAGTTAAAGCTCTTGATGAAAAAGGTAGTCCTTTAATCGGTGAAAAATTACAATTAAATAAGAATACACAATTTCAAAGCTTGGGTTTAAGCTTAAATGGTAATGCAGAAGCAGCAACACGTGATGATGGCTATGCAATATTTGAACTAGATTATAAGTATAATGGGTCTGAGCCTCAAAGAATTGCTGCTGAACAAGGTATAAATATAGTTTTCTCTGCAGTTAGAGACAGTAAAAAAACTCAATCTATTAAACTTAACTTTGCTACACAAGCTAAGCCAGAACTGGACTATTTAACTGTTGATACTGACGGGATAAAATCTATTATCTTGGGTGTAGAAAAAATAGTAACAGTACGAGTGGCTGCAGTTGATAAAAATGGAGATGCCTTAGCAAATCAATTAGTAAACTTAAATGTGAAAGACAATATTTCACTAACTAAAGGTGTTTCTTATGCCTCACCAACCGAGGTGACAACAGATAGTAATGGCTTGGCTGTATTTAGCTTAAAAGTTAAAGCACAAAACCAAAGTGATTATGATGCCTTAATGAATGGTTTTGATATTGAAGTAACTCCTATCGGATCAGATACAAAAAAGATTAGTAGACATATTGAATTATCTGCATTTACAACTGATCCTGAAGCGAACAGTAAAGTCGCTCAATTAATGATTGATCCTATTACTAATGCATTTAGTTACGTTCAAAATCAAAATATTGTTATAAGAGCAAAAGCATTAGATGATAAAGGAAACCCACTCGTTAATGCACGTGTAAATATTGAATCATCCTTATCTAGTACAGATATGAAAGCTTTGCAATTAAGCCTTGTGAGTCAGGCTGAACAAGTTACAGATGCAGAAGGCTATGCGACATTTATATATAGTTATAAATATGATGGAACATCTACACAAGCTAATTTAGCGAAAGCAGGCGTAGAATTTACTATTCGTTCTGCTATTACTAATAAGGTAGATAATATTGCTATTAAATTTGCTACCTTACCAAAAGTGTTGGATTATTTTAATGTAAGTTTATCTCAATATGCCCTGGCTCTTGAGGGTGGGGAAAAAGTAATTAGTATCACAGTAGATGCTAAAGATATTAATGGGGATATTTTAGCTGGACAGCAGGTTTCAATTGGTTTAAATGATGCTGCATTACCAAATGGTATAAAGTTATTAACTCCAAGCTCACTTATTACTGATAATGCAGGTAAAGCTGTATTCCAAATAAGTATTGATCCAAAAACAGCTGAACAAATTGCAAATTTAGATGCAAATGATTTAACAATTGCAATTCTCGGTAAGCGCCCTGATGGTTCATCATATTCAGCAGTTCAAAAAGTTGAACTTTCGAAACCGGTTGAAGTATTACCAGACTTAGCTAATCTTCTGTTTACTACAATAGATGATAAACCATTAGATACAATTTCTGTACTTGGTGGTGAAACACGAGTTAAAGTTAAAGCAGTCGATGAAAATGGAAAACCAATTCCTAATACACCAATTGCAATTGCTTTATCTAGTCTCACTTCTAGTCGTGTGTCATTAAGCAATATACCAACTCAAACGAATAGTGAGGGTAAAGCTGAATTTACCGTGACCGTAGCCGAGGGAGAGTATGACCCTAGTTTGATCAAAAATGGCATTATCTTTGCTGTAGTAGGTACAAACTTAAATAATGGTGACCGTTTACAGCAAACAGGTGCAATTAATATTACTGCTCCTGCAAATGCGTTAAACCCACGTTTAACCTCAGATGTAAAAACAGTGACAGCTGGGCAAACAATTAAAGTGTATGCAGCTGTTAAAGATGAAATGGGAGTTAATACTGTTACAGGTACACCGATGCGATTAAGCTTGAATAAAGAAGCGATCGATGCTGGTGTTAAGTTAAAAGCCAATGGTGTTGATATAGAGGGTGTGCTTATACCAGCAGATAGTTCAATTGAATTTGCCTTAGAGGTACCAAAAGGTATAACGACGGATATATTACAATCTATTCGAGTTACAGGTGTAATTCGAGATCCAAAGGGTAATGAAATTCCTGCTATTTTAACGTTTACAGTTGAAGATGTCGAAAACCCAAACCATCTTGAAATCAATAGTTTTAAAAACACTTTGAATCCAGGTGATGACAGAACAGTTGTCGTTGTACGTTTACTCGATGCTTCTAATAATCCTGTACGTAATGAAGAAGTCACCTTGGCTGTACGTAAGACAAACACCACCACAGGTAAAAATGTAGGCTTTATTACTGAAGAAAATACTTCTGATGAAAATAATCATCCTTTACCAGAAAATATTGCTGAGAAATGGACTGTCAAAACTGATGAAGATGGACGAGGCTTCTTCACCCTATATATTCCAAAAGAAGGTTTTGATAAAGATGCTTTGATAGCAAGTGGTATTACCTTAGATGCAACTAATACTACGAATGGTATTGATGTGAAGCAGGTTCTTCATTTAAATGTTACAGATCCGACATCGACTACACCAAGACACAATATTTTCATCAAACCAGATCAATCAACTATTAATGTTGTCGATGGAACGGCAACTGTTAGCGTCAGTTTACGTGATCAGTTTGGTGGAGCAGTTTCTAATGAATATATTACATTGAATTTAAAGAACTCGAACTTCAATGGAGCTTATATTCAAGGCGCTTCCGGGATTGTGACAAATAATAATGGTGAAGCTAAATTCATCATTAAAATTGATGAAAGCTTACGTCGTAATTATACTGAGACTGCTTTTATCAATGAAGATTTGGAGCTGAGTGCAAGTTTTTCAGGTGCTACCCAAACTCATATACTGGATGTAGTCAGAAAATCTGTTAACAATCTAGTGATTAATATTACAGATAATCATTTAGAACCTGTAGCCAATGGTAATGCTTATGAGCAAACGTTAAAAGCTACAGTAAAAGATGAACTTGGAAATTTAGTAAAAGAACAGAATGTAAGCTTTGAAATTAAACCTCAAAGTTATATTAGAGGGCAAAATTTATGGGCATTAGCACCAACAAATTCCATAACTCCTCCAACTAGTGAAATGAAATGGGTGTTTGCTGGTCAAAGATATTATCAAGGTGATAATGCTGCTAATCCTGAATTAGTTAATCAGAGCTTGCACTGTAACTTTGCTGTAGATGTTACCCAAGTCACAAATGCGAATGTAGCATTAGATGTTGTTAAGTTTAAGGCAAGTAATGATGCGACATGGACTGGGGTTACAAATAATTCAGGTGAAATTAATTTTGTAATAACTTATCCAAAAACGTATGCTCAATGGTTAAATGTACGTATTGATGCTACAGCAGAATCAAATTCGTATAGAATGTCAAATAGTTATCCTCATCTTCTACGTAACCAGCAAGGTAATGATAAGAATTTCAATGGAATTTATTCGATTAATGCAATTAGTCCATTTGGTACAAATACTTCAGAGTGTACACCCTAAAATTTAATGAATTGTAGATAAAATTTACCTATAATTCAAAAAAAACAGCGCTTCGGCGCTGTTTTTTTATGGGAACTAAAATTTAAAAAACTAAATTGATGTTCCCATGCTCACACCCACAGTCGGCTTCAAATTCATCGAGTTACAGCCTGTAAAAGCCAAACTACAACATGCAATAATCAATAACTTATTCATGAATCAATCCTTGAGATTTAGCCTGATTAAACAAAGCTGCTGAACGTGTACCACTTCGGCAAACCATCAAAATCGGTTTAGGCAACTCATTATAATATCGAGCAAATTCTTCAATATTCGCCTGAGAAAGTTGGCCACTCATTACAGGCTGATAAATCACACTCACTTGAGATTTCTCTGCAATGGAGCGTAATTGACTCACCGTGACACTATTACCAGTTTCCTGATCAGGACGATTTACAATCACAGATTTGAAACCTTGTTGAATCAATTGCTGGAACTTGTTGGTGGTCATTTGCCCTGAAACACTGACTGTAGAGGTCAGTGCATGGCTTAGATTATTTGCAGCAACAACCAGTGAGGCACAGCTTAAACAGCTGGCCAGTACCACACCTTTCCAGAACAAATTAGTCATCCAGCAGATCCATCTGTTTTGCCAGTTGATATAAGTTATTCGAGCGGTTTCCAGTACGACAGAACATCAAGATCGGTTTTGGTAACTCATTATAGTGATTGGCAAAAGTGCGTACATCAAGCTCAGTAATCTGACCGGCTACTACTGGCTGGAATACATAATCCAGACCGGCATTGCGTGCAGCTTCCTCGATTTGTGCACTGGTCGGCTGCTCGGAACCCCCTTCCATGTCCGGACGGTTGTTGATAATCGATTTAAAACCTTTCTCAACCACTTGAGTTACGTGTTCCGGACCAATTTGACCAGCAAAACCTACATTTTCGCTCATGACGCCACTCCATCATTTCATTTATATCGATATGCTTTATGATAGCATTAAGCTGAAAACATGCTGAACCTGTTCTGAAATTTTTATAAATGATGATAACCATAAGATAACGCAATGGAGCGCGTATGCAGGCTTATACAGTTGAACCACTGTATGTTAAAAGCGGTCAGGACGTGATTGCTGCAGATTTTTATCGGCCTAAAAATATAGAAAAACCGGCCGTGATCTTGATGGCTCATGGTCTGGCTGCCTTACGTCAATTTAAACTGGTGCAATATGCCCAGCGTTTTGCCAGTGCCGGCTATGCGGTGGTTTTATTTGATTATCGCTATTGGGGTGGTAGCACCGGACGCCCGCGTGAACTGGTGTCGATTAATGCCCAGCTCGATGACTGGCGAACCATGATCAGACATATTCAGGAACGCAAATCGATTGACAGTAAACGGATTGTGCTCTGGGGTACGGCCTTAAGTGGTGGGCATATATTGACGCTTGCAGCGGAGCTGAAAAATATTCAGGCGGCGATGGTACAGGTACCTTTTGTCGATGGGGCTGAAAGTGCCCAACTATATCCTTTACAGCAACTCCCCAAGGCGCTTAAAGTTTCCAGTCAGGATTATATGGGGGCCAAGGTCGGTATGGCACCGAAGACCTTACCTGTGGTTGACCCGCATGAACTCTGTTTTATGCCGACGCAGGACAGTTATGAAGGCTATCTGTCGATTGTCAATCCGGATTATTACTGGAGTGGTCACATTCCTGCACGGGCATTCTTTCAGCTGATGCGTTATCGGCCAATTCAGGAAGTAAGAAAGATTAACATTCCAGTCCTGTTTATTGCGGCAAAACTGGATAGTCTGATTCCCATTGAATCCAGTCGTGAAGCTGCGACCAATATTGCACCATTTGTGCAATATCATGAGTGGAATATCCGGCATTTTGATATTTATCATGGGGAATGGTTTGAAAAAGCAGTTTCGACCCAATTAGAATTCTTACATCAACATATTGGAGTGCGCTAGATGATTATTGTATGTCCGGAATGTCTGGCCAAAAACCGTGTCCCTGAAGATAAACTCACTGCCAACCCTGCTTGTGGTCAATGTCATCAAGCCCTGATTCCACTGGTACCAATTGAGCTGAATGAGCAGAATTTCAGCCAGTTTGTCACGCATAGTGACTTGCCAATCCTGATTGATCTCTGGGCAGAATGGTGTGGTCCCTGTAAAATGATGGCACCGCATTTTGCGACGGTCGCGAAGCAATATCCAAATGTGGTTTTTGCAAAAATTGATACAGAAGCGAATCCTCGCTTAAGTTCGGCATTTAATGTTCGCAGTATTCCGACGCTGGTGTTGATGAATAAAAGCAACGAAATTGCTAGAATAAGCGGTGCATTACGGTCAAGCGAGCTGCAAAAATGGCTTGATCAGCAGTTAAATACCCAACCCTAATTCAAATGCCTGGAGTGAAAGTGTCAGATTCTCAAGTAAGACCAGAGGGGATTCTTTCCCTACAGACGATCGCAATGCCTGCAGATACCAACTGGAGTGGTGATGTCTTTGGTGGCTGGATCGTTTCACAAATGGACTTGGCAGGCGCGATTCACGCAGAGCGATTTTCAAAGGGACGTTGTGCCACGATTTCAATTAACCAGATGACGTTTCTGGTCCCGGTGAAAGTCGGGGACGTGATTAGTTGTTATACCAAAATTTTAAAAGTTGGCAAGACATCTATCCAGATGGAAATCGAGGTTTGGGACAGTCATGATGATTCACGCCCACCAATTCGGGTAACTGAAGGGGTGTTTACTTTCGTTGCGGTAGATGTCAAAGGTAACAAACGTCTGATTCCAGAAGAAGCAAAACAGAAGCTTTTAGAATCCCAAACAGCACAATGATGACTTGAAATAAAAAATCCCAGATTAATGATCTGGGGTTTTTTTTGTCTGTATTGATATCAGGTCTGCTTCAATTGCTTTTTGGCAATCCAGGCCCAGAGCATCTCGCATTGAATCGGTGCTTCACCTGATTCATCACTTACCATAACATGAACCAGTGTTTCACCTTTGTCTGAACTTTGCATAAGCCGTTGCTGTTCAGTAGTCAAGGTAGCAACTGCCGTCAGGGCACCTTTGGTCGGACGTTTAAAGTCTACTTTTAGACTCTTAATCAAAACCACTGCGCTATCCGGTACATTCATTGCGGTTACAAATCCTGTTGCTGTTTCTGCCAGCAGGGCCATTGCACATGCATGGATTTGTCCGATATGGTTCTGCATGGCTTTATGATTGGCCATACTTACTACCACTTTGGACGCACTCATTTCCTCATAACGAATCTTGGCAGAGCCGACCATCGGGACCACCCGGCCAAAAGTTTTACTTAACAAAGCAGTACGAATGCCTTGCGGTAATCGTGCAGTGGCTTTGACTAATCTGGCTAATCGGTTGTTCTTTGCCATAATTCCTTCTTCAAGACACAGGATAGTCTTAATCTTTAAAGTTATTGAACTGTAAAGGCAAACCAAATTGCTGTTCTTTCAAGAATGCCATTACTTGCTGCAAGGTATCGCGTTTTTTATCAGTCACACGAATCTTGTCGCCCTGAATAGAAGATTGCGCCTTAATCCCACTTTCTTTAATGGCTTTATTAATTTTTTTTGCGGTATCTGAGTCAAGACCATCTTTAAGCTTGATCACCTGAATCACATTTTTGCCAGAAGCCGTCATTTTTTGTGGGTCAAGCGCCTGAATATCGACTTTGCGTTTAAAGAAATGACTTTCCAGCATGCTATAGACTTGTTCACACTGGAAATCACTTTCAGTCGAGATTTTGATTTCCTTGTTTTTTTCATTCAGTTCAATAGAAACGTCCTGACCACGGAAATCGAAGCGGGTCGCAATTTCTTTTTGGGTGTTTTGAACTGCATGATTTACTTCAAAAATTTCTAATTCAGAAACAATATCGAAAGAAGGCATAGTTTAGACCTTTACAAAGGGAAAGAATATCTGAGATGCTAGGGATGTTTTCTTCATTTGCCAAGTGTTGTTTACATCAAAGGAGTGCGCAATGATCCGTAAACAAGAAATTACAACATTTGAGTTCCCAGAAAATGCAATTATCTGGGATGTACGCGATTCAAGTGCTTTTGCTGAAGCACACGTGAAAGGGGCGGTGAATCAGCCCATTAACGATCTTTCAGCAGAAAGCCTAACTCAGGTGTCAGCGGATCAACCCATTTACATCTTGTGTGGTGGGGGCAGTAAAGCTCCACGTGCTGCGGAAAAACTAGAGGGTTTTGACAGCTCACGTGAATATGTCATTCTGATGGGTGGTACTCGTGCTGCCCGTGATGCAGGCTTACCGCTTGAACAGGGTGTATAAGCATTCTGTCAAAAAAAAGCGCCGCAAGGCGCTTTTTTAATGGGTGAGATTTAATGCCTCCCAACCTCCCTTTTCTAAAGGGAGAAGCTACATCTATTCTATTTATTCATAAAAGTAGAGAAAAGTCCCCCCTTTTTTAAAGGGGGATTCATTCAAAATAGTAATTAAATTTGTAGCTTAAAATACGGTTTCTTCATTTTCACTTTCTTCTGAAAACGCGTCACACTGAGTTTTTTGACGAGACTCGATGGTATCGGACAGGCTTCTCCCAGAATCTGGGCTGCCAGAATTTCACTACAGAGCGGCGCAAACAGAAAACCTTTGGAGCCTAGACCGGCAAAGCTGTAAATTTCCTCATCCGCTTTCATCTTGCCGAGCAAGGGGAAATAATCCTGACTTTGCGCGCGTACCGAGGCACGACCTTGCCAGGTCTCGGTAGAAGCTAATGATTGTGCATATTCAGGAAAGACACTGTGGATCAGTTCGTAGTTGTGTACATGGTCTTCTGCCAGTACCTCTGCATCATCCCGACCTGGATAGAAAGAAGCGCCCAAGATCAGATGTTCTGCATCCAGTTGCATACAATAACCGCCATAGCTATAGGCAATATTTTCACTTAAAGGCTGGGCTTGATTATTCACCCAGCTGACCTGTCCGCGAATCGGTTTCAAAACCGGATAATCTGCAAAAAATTGTACTGTTTCTAGCGCAGTACAGACAATGACATGATCAAATTCACCTAGATTCTGTTCATTAGCAAATAGCTGAGGTTTTGTAACAGCTTCAATATGGCTAATTTTGGCCTGTTGATACTGAATATTCGGATGCTGCAAAATTTCATCACGCAATTGATGAGGTGAAACCGCACCAGCTGCTAACAGTTTTAAACTTCGAAATGCAGTTTGAATCTCTTGATCTTCTGTATCTTGTGCAGCAAGAATTTTTTTAGGATATTCGTCTGCCAATCCTAAAAGCTGTTCAGGATTTTTTAAGGCGAGTTGATTGACCTGAATTGGGCGGAAAGCCTTGAATTTTGCATAGTGCGTCAGAGCCTGTTGCCAGGCCAAGGTCATTAAATGCTCTGCACTTTGCTCAACCGGACAAAGTTTAGGATTGAGTAAGGCCAGTGGATTGCCAGAACCTCCGGAGAGTGGCGCTGACTGGTCGTAAATCGTAACCTGATGACCACGTTGAGCGAATGCCCAGGCCGCACTTAAACCCGCGATTCCAGCACCAATTACGGCAATCTGGCGAGGTCTGGTATTGGTCTCTGTCACTCGCTCAGTTTTTTTTTTAGTAATTTCTTGTATTAATGAACTCTCAGTCTCTTCAGCCGGATTCCAGATCGCTTTCAGCATTTCACGCTTATGCTTAAAACCACGTGGACGGGAAATTGAAATCCCATGATTTTTTAAGCCGCGTTTTAACACGCCAGCGACACTGAAAGAGGCGAAAGTTGTCCCAATCTCGGATAAACGTACAATATTATTTAAAACATTTTCTTCCCACATGTCCGGATTACAGGAAGGCGCAAAGCCATCCAGAAACCAGGCGTTTACCGGTGCAGTTTTTTCAATCATCGGGAAAACATCATGTGCATCACCCAGCCATAGATCCAGACTGAATCGTTTTTCAGGAAAACTGAGACGATGACAGCCGGAAATTGGCATCGGATATTGAGAGATGAGTTGATCGGCTAAAGGCTTGAGTTCTGGCCAGGCATTTAAGGCTCGAATCAGATCAGCTTTGGAAAGAGGAAATTTTTCAACTGAAATGGCATGCAGATGACTGTGATTATCCGGACGTACCTGTTGCCAGAGCTGCCACAGGGCCAGAATATTTAAACCAGTACCAAAACCCGTTTCACCCACACAGAAATATTCAAAAGGTTTTAAATCTGCCAGACGCGTACTGAGATCATTGCCATTTAAAAAGACATGCCGGGTTTCCAGCAAGCCATTGTCTTTGGAAAAATACACATCACCAAATTGCTTGGACACAGGCACATCAATGCCATCCACCAATTGCCAATCCAGATCGGCAGTTTGAATTGCGTGCGACAAAACGGGTACAACCTTAAAAATATCGGGAAGGACTATAGCTTACCATTGACGACGGCGTTTGGTATAAACATAGCTCGCGATCAGGAAGCCAAGCAATACACCGACAGCCAATGTTGCTGCACCGTAGAGGAACATCTGCGCACTGCGTTCACTTTGCAGCACCTGTACCTGCACCCCAAGATTATCATTCTTGAGCTGTAATTCTTGATTTTGCGATAGTGCTTCCAGATTGGCTTTTTCCAGTTGCTGCAAACGGGTGGCCTGATCTTTGACCAAAGCTTTCACCTTGGTATCTTGCTGGGCTTTGAGCTTGGCGATTTCTTCTGCAGTTAATGGCTTATTCTCGGCAGGTGGCACCGGCTGGGCAGAAGATGCTACGGCAGGAATAATGGCAGGTTTCGGCGTAGACTGGGTTTGGGCAGTCACCGCTGTCCCTTGAGGTTGTGCTGTCTGATTTTCCTGAGTCACAGGAGCAGGCGCAACTTCGACTGCCCATACTGGAGAAATCATAAAACATAGGCCAATGATACTGGCAGTAACAACACGCATGAACCTTATCCTTGAGGGAATGCTTTATTGAATGGTTTAACATCGATGTGTTCGTACACACCTTCTTTTAAGAAAGGTTCATCCTGTAGCCATGTATCCAGCGCTTCACGACTGTCAAAGTCGACAATAATGGTACTGCCATAAAAACCGGCCTGTGGATTGGCTGGATCCTTAGGCATGGCACCTGCAACAATCAGGCGGCCTTCAGCATTCAGCTTTTGCAAGCGGGCAAGATGTTGTGGACGAATCGCAAGACGTTTCTCCACTGTACCTTCCTGATCGGTACAGCTAACGACAAATAATGGCATGATGATTCTCAATCGTTTGTAGTTGGATTTATTCAGCAGTCTTAAAGTATTTACGCAATACAATAAACTGGATAATGATAAAGGAAAACATCACGATCATGTCACCGAATGCGGTAAATTCGCCCCAATATTTTCCATCCATCCACAAATAGGCGAAAAAGGTATGCAGAAATGACATCAGTACGAACATGGCAACCCAAGCATAGTTCAGCTTGAACCAGCCTTTTTCGCTTAGATTGAATACTGGACCAAATAACCGCTGGATCAGAGGCTTTTTATCCTTGCTAAACCAAGGGGATAAGAAAAAGACACCTGCAAAGACCAGATTCAATAACACGGCTTTCAGACGAATATAGAAATCATCGCTGAGGATCAGAGTGATGCCACCAAAAATCACCGTCATAAACAAGACAATCCATTGCTGCTTGTCCAGACGGAATTTTTGTATGACAAATAACGCACCATAGACGACCAACATGGAAATAATCAGACCTGTGGTTGCAACAAGAATATTATTATTGTCGACACCCCCCGCAGAACCGATCAATTGCAGCAATTGATGGTCAGTGTCTTTTGGATCTACAGTTTTATATAAATAAAAGAAAATAATGAGTGGCACAAAGTCTAAAAGTGCTTTCATGTTAGAGTATCTAAATCTGATCAAATAAATGTCATAGTATAGAGATGCACGGCGTAGATTTACATACACATAGTAATATTTCTGATGGAACTTTCAGTCCTCAGCAATTGGTCGAAGCGGCTGTGGAAAAACTTGTCCATACTTTGGCCCTGACGGATCATGACACCATGGACGGTTTGGTATTGGCGGAAGAAGCTGCCAAAAATCATGAGATTAAGATCATTTCCGGGGTGGAAATATCCAGCCAATGGTCACGTCCTGCCACCAAGAAAAACTATGGCGTGCATATCGTCGCGCTAAATATGCAAAATCCTGAGCCTTTACAAAAAGCCCTCAATCAGCAAAAGAAAATCCGGGCTGAACGTTCTAAACAGATTTGTGATCTGCTGGTTCCTTTAATTGGTGAAGATATTTATGCTGATGTACTGGTCAAAGTCGACCATATCCCTGATCGGGTGACACGGACCCATATTGCCAAAACGCTGGTAGAAAAGGGGATTGTGACGCGTCCGCAACAGGCTTTTGATAAATACATCAAGGAAGGTAAGAAAGCCTATGTCAAATTTGATGGCTTGAGTCTGGAAGATACCATTCAGGTAATTCATGAAAGTGGCGGCTTCGCCGTGCTGGCACATCCGACCAAATATGATTTATCTGCGACCAATATTCGCTACCTGATCGAGATCTTTGCCAAGTTCGGTGGAGATGCCGTCGAGCTGCCACCGGCGATTGAACCAAGTTCCACCCGGCAGATGGTGGATCGAATGATTACTGAATATGATCTTAAAGTTTCGATTGGCAGTGATTTTCATGGCGATCACATGCCCTGGATTAAACTGGGCAATGTCCCGAGTCTTAAACCGGGGCAGGTCGGGATTTGGGAGAGTTTTGTTTAGTCATTCCTTTACCTCGATCTTTTTCATTTGAGAGAAGATTTTCCCTTCGCTACTAATAACAAAGGGCGAGGAGAGAATTATAAATTAAAGCAAATTATGATCTTGAGCCTGAATCGGTGGTGGCGTCGGTTTACCTAAAGTCCCTAACAGTTCAATTTCAATCGTACGTACCATCGAGTCCAGCGGCAAGTCATTACTCTGAGTACCAAAAGGCTCTTCAATTTCCGAACTTAGAGCATCTAATCCTAAAAAGGTATAAGCCAAAATTCCAACCAGTAAAGGCGTAAACAGACCAAGCGTTGAACCTAAACTAAAAGGTAAAATAAAACAGAAAAAATAGACGGTACGATTGAGCAAGACCGAATAGGCAAAAGGCAAAGGCGTTGTTGCAATCCGGTCACAACCAGTCTGGACAATACTTAGTTCTGCTACATGATTATTCATCTGCATATAGATGATGTCGGAGATTTCACCTTCTTTGAGCGCCTGCATTAACTCCCATTGAATCAGGCTTAAGGTATATTGCGGCGCATTGGCCTGCTGATAGAGCTGGGTCACAGCCTGCTGGCTCATGCCGCTGGTTTCCACAAGTTCCGTCGGATTGGCTGTCTGATGGCGTAGCCGGTCACGGAGGACATTGGCAAAGACAATCACATGCTGAATTACACGTTCACGGCGACCTTGAGACAGCATCCGGCAATCACGGTCAAAATGACGTGAATTGGCAATCAAAATGCCCCAAAGTTTGCGCGCTTCCCACCAGCGGTCATAACAGGCCGAGTTCTTAAATCCGAGAAAGATCGACAGTACCACTCCAATCAGGGTAAAGCCGACCAGGGGTAATTCTGGAAAATGAAAATAACCAATATGTGACAAGCCACCGATGATGGCTGACATCAGCATCACTACGCCTAAAGGTGGCAAAACTTTAGGTAAAATCGTCCCCCGCCAAGAAAACAGCAGTTTAAAAACAGTCGGCTGGTCACGTACGATCATTTATTGGAATCATCACAATTTTTTTCATGATCTTGTGGAGTTGTGCCTGCTTTGTCAAGTGCTATTCAATACTGCATTTCCGGTTTGATGAGTTGCTGCTCAGCAAAGGAAAAGCTGCCCTCCAAAGCAATGATGCAATGGTCGATTAAATGGATATCTACCAGCTGGCAAGCCTGTTGAATCTGGCGGGTCAATGCCAGGTCAGCCTTGGATGGAGAGGGCCGACCCAGCGGATGATTATGTGCAATGACAATTGAGGTTGCCTGCTGGCTAATGGCATAACGTAGCAATTGATTAATAGAAATATCACATGCATTGATGGAGCCATAAAACAGTTTTTTAAAGGCAATTTTTCTTAAACTGGCATCCAGACACAGCACGGCAAACACTTCCTGAGTTTCACCGAGCAGTTCAAAACGTAAGTAATCTCTCAACCGCTTGGAATTGGTAAGTTCCAGTGCATCCTGTTTCAGGTGCTCGGCTATGTAACGCCGTCCCAGTTCCTTGACGGCCATCAGTTGGGTATATTTACTGATGCCCATGCCATGAAACTGGCTGACTTCCTGTAAAGGTGCATCGAGCAACGCAGTCAAATGACCAAAATGTTGAATCAGCAATCGCGCCAGATCAACTGCCGAATGTTGCTGGGAACCCGAACGCAGAAAGATGGCTAGTAGCTCGGCATCGGACAGACTTTCTGCGCCATATTGAATTAAGCGTTCTCGCGGCCGTTCTTGTTTCGGCCAGTTTTTAATAGAAAATTGCATAGTTATTAGACTTATTTATTATGAATTATCAGTTTTCCCGCAAGCTGATCTCTTGGGGATGCGATTATTTAATGCTATTGTGAGCCCCACTGCAACAGCAAGGTAATCTGTTCGTGAGCTTTGATCTAAGTGTAATTCCTCATAAAAATATCATTTTGGCCGTCACTGGCGGCATTGCTGCCTATAAAAGTGCAATTCTGGTCCGCCGTCTGAAAGATGCCGGATTTGATGTGCGGGTCGTCATGACTCACGGTGCACAGGCTTTTATTACACCTTTAACCTTTCAAGCCTTATCGGGCAATCCCGTACATACTGAATTGCTGGATACTGAAGCAGAAGCCGGCATGGGCCATATCGAGCTGGCACGTTGGGCTGATCTGTTACTGGTAGCACCGGCCAGCTGTGACACCTTGGCAAAAATTGCCGCAGGCCTGGCTGATGATCTGCTCAGTACTTTATATTTGGCGACGAAAGCACCAATCTGGGTGGCGCCTGCCATGAACCAGCAAATGTGGGCAGCCAAAGCAACCCAGCGCAATCTTGCGACACTGATCGAAGATGGTGTGCATGTGATCATGCCGGACGCGGGATCACAGGCTTGTGGTGATATAGGTTTGGGCCGGATGCCTGAGCCGGAAGATTTAGCGCATCAGGTGACTGAATATTTTCATAAAGCTCAACGTGCGATTGCGGAAAAATTTGGCCTGCTTGCTGGTAAACAAGTCACGATTACCGCAGGCCCGACCCGCGAAGCGATTGATCCAGTGCGCTATATTTCCAATCACAGTACCGGTAAAATGGGCTTTGCACTGGCTGCAGCCTGTTATGCGGCCGGAGCCAATGTGACCCTGATTGCAGGGCCGGTCAGTCTGGACACTCCAAATGGCGTGAAACGTAAGAATGTTTCTTCTGCCGTGCAAATGCTGAATGAAAGCATGCAAATGCTGGAAAATGGTTGTGATATCTTTATTGCGACAGCTGCAGTAGCCGATTATCGTGTGGCAGAAGTAGCCGAGCATAAAATCAAGAAAGCTGGTGATGAACTGAATGTAGCCTTGGTGAAAAATCCAGATATTGTCGCCACCATTGCCCAACAGGAAAAACGTCCATTTATGGTCGGCTTTGCTGCAGAAACTCGCAATATTGAAGAATATGCTGCCGGAAAGCTGGTTGCGAAAAAGCTGGATATGATTGCCTGCAATGATGTTTCACGTGCGGATATTGGTTTTGCTTCGGATGAAAATGCCATGACAGTATTCTTTGCCGAGCATTATCAGCTGGATAAACGTGATCTGGAAAAAGCCTCCAAGCAGGAGATTGCCCAGCAGTTGATCGAAGCCATTCATGATGCCTTGTATCGTGACCCATCCAGTGATGATAATTTTTAAAACGATCTGTATTGAAAAAACCCTGAATCCATCAGGGTTTTTTTATGGCTGATTTTTTATCATTAATTCAAAAAAACTATAGAAACCATAAATATTTAGTCTTAATCGAAGCGCTGTTTGTTTATTGTTTTTGCAAAAAAGCATAAAATGGGTCACAGAATAAGCAAAGATAAAAATACTGCATATATCGACTATAAGCAGGAAGTGGAAAGAAAAAAGAGGGGGCGCTATGAAAAAAATCATGATGTTATGGATGGTCGCCTGTCTGGCTGGATGCAGTTATTTTGTCTCGATGGATGAACTGGCCAGAAATATTCAAACGCAGATGCAACGTGAATTTAATTCCAATCGAGATTATCAACATTATCGTTTTACCGTAAAAAAAGTCAAAATTGTCCAGCGTCAGGGGAATGAGTTTCAGGCCATTTCTCATCTGAATTATCAGGGTGAGGAATATCCCATTCATGTAAAAGTCTTTAAGGTAGATGGCGGGTATAGTTGGTCGATTGAAGATGATGCCTTTGCTTTTATTGATGAAATTGAAATTGAAAAATATCGTCAGCAACTGGATCGGGAATTACAGCAACTGGCCTCAGCCTTGGATGATCTAGAGCCTGTAGATGAACCAAATCAGAATATCTCCGGCTCTCTGATCACACCAGTGGCTGAACCCGCATTACAAGATGTTTCTTATCAGGAAGAGCCGATTCCGGTCGGCAATATCACGGCGTATACGCAATAACTCATGTGCAATCGCTATAAAAAAGCACCGATCATCGGTGCTTTTTGTATTTAGGATTTAACTTGCTGATGTTCACGTACATAATCTTCGGTACGCTGCATGGCTTCCTGAATATTAAAGAGTGCAGTTTCTACATCTTTCAAGGTTTTAGCATTACCACCACTTAAAGCCTGACGCCATTTACGTGCACCCGGCAAGTTCTGGAACAGTCCCAAAATATGACGGGTAATAATGGATAAAGGTGCACCTTCGGCCATGCGCTGGGCAATATAAGGCAGCATCTGTTGCATAATGTCAAAACGGTCTGGTGCATCCAGCTTCCACAGTTGGCCCAGTTCAGCCAGTAAGTAAGGATTATGATAGGCTTCGCGGCCAATCATCACGCCATCCACATGTTTGAGATGTTCCAGCGTTTCGGCATAGGTTTTAATTCCGCCGTTGATCTCGATGAGCAGATCAGGACGATCCTGTTTTAAACGGTAGACATCTTCATAACGTAGGGGTGGCACGTCGCGGTTTTCTTTAGGTGATAGACCTTTTAATAAGGCAATCCGCGCATGCACGATAAAATTATTGCAGCCGGTTTTGGCCACGGTATCGACAAAATGCAGCATCTCTTCATAAGATTGCATATCATCAATTCCGATCCGGTGTTTTACGGTCACTGGAATATCCACCGCATGACGCATTTCAGCAATACATTCTGCGACTAGATCAGGCTCCGCCATCAGACAGGCACCAATTTTATTATTTTGTACCCGGTCACTTGGGCAACCTACATTTAAATTGACTTCGTTATAGCCCCAGTCCTGCGCCATCTTGGTACAGATTGCCAGATCTTTTGGATTCGAGCCGCCGAGTTGCAAAACGATTGGCTGCTCTTCCGCATTAAAGTCCAAATGACGTTTGGCATCACCATAAATGATCGCACCTGTGGTGACCATTTCAGTGTACATAATCACATTCGGGTTAAACAGACGTGCAAAGAAACGATAATCTTTGGTGGTCCAATCCATCATTGGCGCAACACTGATTCGTGGTTGAAGTTTATTTTCAATGGTGGTCAGATCAGTCATTCAAAATCACGCCTTAACGAAATGGAAGAAAGAAGAAGCAATTCATGCGATCACTCAGCTATTGGTTTTTGGCTTAAACTGGATCGGCTGACGTCGCAAAAAGAGGGCGTAATACTAGCATAAAATCAGAAAAACCACTCGGCGAACTTAAACCAAGCCAATAAATCCAGGGAATGAAACAAGAAATAAAATTGGAATTCCCAGTCAGGTTGGAATGGTATATTTTGATAGGAGAAAGATGAAGATAAAAATGCTAGAAATAAGGAGAATAATCATGTTGTTATTGGAGGAAATTTATAAAAGCCATAAAGCACAAAATTCGGCACATTTTAATCTAAGAATTCATCGGGGCTTAGGCTGGTTTAAAAAATCGCTAGACCTGGATCAGGATCTGGATTTTAAGTTTATCAGCCTGTGGATCAGCTTTCAGGCGATTTATGCAGATGATAGTGATCAGGTTCAAGATCAGAGCAAGCTGCAGCAGTTTCTGGAAACACTCTGCCAAAAGGATCTGGATCAGAAAATTAATCATATTCTCTGGGAAAAATATAACCAGCCGATCTGCTCACTCTTGGCCAATCCCTATGTGGAACAAAGCTTTTGGGATTATCGTCATCAAAAAATTAGTCTGGAAAGCTGTCAAGCTGATCTGGAAGCACAGAAACAGAATATAGAGAATGCTTTAAAAGAACGAAATTCTATCGAAATTTTAGCTGGAATATTTCAGCGTTTATCTACCTTGCACCATCAGATAATGCAGGGTGGCGCCACGTATCACAGCTCTCTGAATTATAAATCATTAGAGGAGAGCTGCCGGATCCTGGCAGCCTTATTGCCGGTTTTTATCTGTATTTTATTGGAAAATTCACAAACTCTTGATCTGAATAAGCCTTATTATCCGGCGGCGCAAGTCAGCTAAATATAGTCAAAATACTTATGCAGTTGTCCGGGCCTGATACCATTGATCCAGCAGGGCAAATAAGGTAGCGCACAAAGCTAGCCCAAGTCCTGCCATACAGGTCATGCTCCAGCCACCGTGATGCCAGGCATAAACCCCTAAGGCTGAACCACAGGCACCGCCAATAAAATACAAGGTCATATACAGTGAATTGACCCGTGATTTGGCATCCGGGCGCAGGCGGAAAATTACGTTCTGGTTACAGCTGTGCGTAATCGCGAGCCCAAGATTTATCAGCCCATAACCCAAAATATAACTCAGCAAAGACACTGCACCAAAATATAAAAACAGCCAGCTTCCCATCAGGATAGAACAGCCGATCCAGCTCAGCGTTTTGATATGGCCACGATCGGCCCATTTACCAATGAACTGCGTAGAAAGTGCGCCAAATACACCGACCAGCGTGACCAGTCCCACCATGACATCAGAAAGCTGAAAAGGTTCCTGCGTCAACAGCAGAGCGATGGTGGAGAACAACATACTCATGGCAGCAAAAGCACAGGCGCCAGTAAGTGAACGCAATACCAGACGTGGTTCCTGCTTGAGTAATATCCCCATAGATTTAAAAATTGCTGCATAGCTGATTCTCAGACGTGGCAGGCTCGGTAGTTTTCCTCTCAAATAAAAACTTAAGGCCAACATGCTTATGCCACTGAGGATATAAATCATTTTCCAGTGAAACAGGTCGGAAAGTAATCCGGCAATACTGGTCGAAAGTAGAATGCCAACCAGTAATCCGCTCATCAGGAAGCCCACCACTTCTCCAGTTTTTTCCGGTTTGACCGCCATGGTGGCCAAGGGAATCAGAATCTGTGCAGCTACGGAAAACAGTCCGGCAATGATAGTGCCGACCCAGAGCATTGGCAGATTCACTGCACTGGCACAAATAAATAAACCTGCTGCTGCACCCAGCATGAGGAAAGGGATCAGTTTGGTTTTATTCAGCATATCCCCTAAAGGCACAATAAAAAGCAGGCCCAGGGCATAAGAGATTTGAGCAAAAGTGACAGTAAGCGCCACTTGTGATTCAGGTACCTGATAATACTGCTGAATCGATGAAATCAGCGGCTGGCAATAATAGTTAGCGCCGGCACATAAGCCGCATGCAATCGCCATCAGCCATAATAAGGGCTTATTTTGACTAATATCGAGGGGCGTGTGCATAGGGCTAACCTTGTATTCAGACCGGAAGAATTGAAATGAGGAATAAGAATAATGTTCAAATTGAGGGCACTATAGGCCAGAAGTTCTCGCTTTAAAAGTAGAGAAATATTGCCAGCATTGAAAATTGTCAGCACTCAGGTAGCTTAAAGAAAGAAGTGCAATTTTAAATAGAAAATATGAGTAGATCTCTTGCGAAAGTAAAAAATTGTTTATACTAGCCTCATGAAATATGAAAATTTAACTCGATTTAATGATGGGGAATTTAAACGACTCGTTGGAGTTCCTCGTCCATTATTCTTAAAAATGGTATCGGTGTTACAACACGCTGAACTTGCCAAGAAAAAATCTGGAA
>NZ_JBLVOM010000261.1:0-7159 GCF_053543775.1 Acinetobacter endophylla
TTCGCGCCTGCCTCCAGAAGATTTAGAGCACATTCTTTCGATAGATGAGTTTATACAATTAGCTCAACAGAAGAATTTTAATAATATGTTCCGCAAGCATCTGGAACGTGATGGTCGCATATATGATATTAAAAAAGAATATCACGCCATTATTGATGAAATTTTTGCGCCTGACCAAATTCAACCACGCTCTTTGATTATTAATAATCATGAACGAGGTGACTTGATCTTACCGCATCCTAAAAAGATTTATAGCGAGTATAAAGCGCATTCATTGACCATCGTTGGTGAAAAATCTTTAATGCGTTGTTGGGATTTTAATGAATTCAAGTTGAGTAACTCAAGAATGAGTCAGCCTCAACATCGATTCAACTTGATCTGCAATGAGCGCCGGGTTTTCCAAAAAATTAAAACAGAAAAGCCTGATCTTTATCAAAGTTGTTTGCACCCGATTACAAACCCAAGTCTTGATGACATGACATCAAAATATAATGAGTTGTATGAGTTGCCTGAGAACAGCTATCGAGTCAACGAATTCATCGGCGCTTATGCTGAGAAAATGTCTGAATCTGAGAAATTGGATTTATTCCAGATTTTGCTTGGTAAATTTAATCACCTACATCAAATGGGAATTACTCATGGTGATGTGGGTGATCATAGTGTGTGGATCTCTTATAAAAAGGAGATATTGCTATCCAATTTTTCGGCAGCAAATGATCAAACACAGCCCTCGAAAATTGACCCTGAACTGGCTAACGAACTCCCATTTTTGAATACAACAGCTCATCTTCCGAATCTTGCGCTGACAGCTGCACAAAAGGATGTGTATTGGTTAGGGCAGTTAATCCTTCATATTTGGAAGAATGCTCGACTGAGCCCACGTTCATTGAAAAAATTTAGTCTTGAGGAGCGAGATCAGAACCACTGGTTAGAGCGTATTTTAACACGAGCTTTGACAGGGAAATATGATAATGCATGTGCAGTATTCCAAGATTTCTTAGCTCAAAAACCTGCTGAACAAGTTAGTTATGAACTTGATGCAGATGTACTGAATCCATATTTAAATCAGACAAATACCTATATCAGTTACCCGATATTTGGCGCGCCTATTGATGCTAACCAAAATTTTACACTCTATGCATCAGGCAACATGTTAGTCAAAACATGGATGGGTAAAGTTGCATCTGCAATGACAACTTATCAAAAGAGTTGTTTTAAGCGATTCTTTGAAGAACTTAAAATGACGCAGGCTCTCAATTTGCCATACCTTCCTAAGATTATTGATTTTGGTTTATCAACTAGCACAGCATGTGTGTATCTAGTAACTGAAATGGTAAAGGGTGAAGCTTGGTCAACGGTTATTGAGGGCTTAACTGAGGATGAAAAAAATGAACTTTCACTTCAGTTATTGCATTCTCTGAAAAAATTTCATGAGCATGGCTTTCAACATGGAAACTTGGATGATGAAAAGATTCTAGTAGATAAAACAAACTTGAAAGTTAGTTTTAATGATTGCTTCCATCCTGAAGTACCACAACCTGATTCTTCTAATGCTTATTTCCCATCTGATATTGAAGATCCAACAGTCATTCAGTGTGACAACTTTACTGCATTGAAATTAATCGCAGATCTATACGATATAGACTTGGCTGTGGATGATGTGGCTTCAATGGATCCTACTTTATCCTGGCTAAATACAGCCTTGAGCATAGAAGGAATGGAAGATCCAAGTGTACGCTATATTGATAATTCTCGCTTTATAGAGGCATTTGAATGTAAGGGTGCTATTGTAAAAGAAGCTCCTCAGATTAGTATTTATACAAGTAAGGTTGAGACGCCCTTTACGATTTATCCCGAAAACGGCAAAGTTTATATCCAACTTGAGGCAGCAAGTGAGGGGGATTTTCGATTTACACTTAGCGGAATCAATGGCATGTTAAAAGGGTTTTATAAGCCCCATGAAAATCAATTAAGTTTCCTTGATTTTGTCAAAAAACAAGACCTGTGGTGGAAGGCTAGTAGGGATGCAGATCTGACTATTGATGTTAGCATTGAAGTCCACCCGATATCTGGGATGAGTAAGCGTGACAACATTGTAGAGTTAAATGACTTCTTAGCAAAAGATCAAAACTTTAAGGATGCTATTGAACAGTTTAAGCAAGCACAGCTCAAAAGGACTCAAGAGAAAGAGGAAACATTACGGGCTCTGCGTGAACAAAAAGCATTACAAGAAGAGATAGGCGATGTTATAGCTACTGATGAGCTTATGGCACAGCCAATGAGTCATCTGCCTACACATAGCCACTTAATTGATATTGAAACGAAAGAGTTGTGGAAAAAAGTCATGGCGACTGAGCGTCATGCACATCCTACAATCACTCTGTCTGAGCCGTTAAAGATAGTTTCGAGCAAACATTTTAAAGATTCAAAGAGTGCTATTGCATACTATGACTCTGCAGAAGATGTTTCAGCTAAATTTTCAAAGACCGATAAAGTCGATGTAATGTGCACTAAAGAAACTGGGGCGGGAGGTGATTACACTTTCTGCATAGGTACGGTGAATATTGCGCAATCAAAAGTCGGAGAATTGTGGATCGATTTTTGTAAAAAAACAAATGAAGTTCCTGAAGAAGCAACACTGTTTCTACAAAGCAAGGCAGATAAGTCATCTAATCGGAAACGTGCAGATGCTCTGACAAATATTCTGAGTAATAAGGCTGTCATTGAAAATCTCGTAGATTACTTTGAACCATCATTAGTGATTGAAGCAAAAGATTATGAGATTGAAGTGCCTGATGAAGATCTAGATCACTATAACAAATACAAAAATGGGGAATTGGTTAAAGCCCTCAATCCATTACAACGTAAAGCGTTCCGTAATGTGCTTAAGTATGGACCTGTATCACTATTAAAGGGACCACCAGGAACCGGCAAAACTGAATTTATCTCTATACTGGCTCACTATCTCTATGATAAACAAAATGTATCTAACATCTTAATTGTTAGTCAGTCGCACGAAGCTGTAAATACAAGTGTTGAGCGTATACGTCAGCTATGCACAGAGTATGACACACCATTAAGTATTGCTCGAATAAGCAATAAAGAGAGTGCTGTGTCTCCTGAATTAAAAGATGTCTATACAGGCTCAATTATTACGAGCCAGATAGAGCTGTTTAAGTCTAATATTAAAGAAAGAGTGCTTGAGCTTGCAAAAGATTTATCACTTGAAGCTGAATACTTGAGCGATCTTTATGAAATCAGAGTCACTATTTTAAATAGTCTTAAATCTGCGTATCAGTCAATCGACCAAGATGATCTTGATCAAAAGTTTAGTTTCTCATTAGAAGAGTATACCCAGGCTTTCAAATCAGCAATGCATAAGCTGAAGAGCATGTTTGACGGAAATCAAGACTTTTGGGATCAACTGGAAGACTGTATCAATGATAAAGAGATAACAGTATTAAACCAGTTAAATAAGATCGACATGATTACGTTCGCAGCACTTAATCAATACTACGGGGTATCTAATGAGGAAGGACTTAAAGCGAAAGCCTTGATCAATATTGCCCTAGATTATGAACCATTAATTGAAAGCCAAAATGCTAATTATGAAAGTTTTCTGGTCAAAACAAGGCAATTAGTCTGTGGCACATGCGTTGGTGTTGGCCAACAAAGTATTGGAATCGCCAATCACGTATTTGATTGGGTGATTATTGATGAAGCAGCACGTTCAATCGCTTCAGAATTGGCAATTGCAATGCAGTCAGGTGCACGTATTTTATTAGTTGGGGATCAAGACCAACTTCCTCCACTATATTCGAGCGATCATATAAAGGCTTTAGCTAAGCAACTTAAGATATCAGATGATGATTTGGAAGATAAATTACAAAGCGACTTTGGCCGTATCTTTAATTCACATTATGGACTAAAGGCTAGTTCAGAACTCTTGTCACAGTACCGAATGAGTCCGAGCATCGGCGAATTAGTTTCAGACTGTTTTTATGAAGGAAAACTTGAAACTGAAGTTGTCGATTCTCGTGGTTTAAGTGATGAAGAGCTGAAAGAAATTAAGTTAAAGCGGATTGTGCCTGATAACTATGCATCCGACATCGTAATAGAATTGAATTCAACAGTTACTTGGGTGGATACTGGGAATGCTGAGCATTTCAAAATGGAGAAAGGTAGTAGTATTTATAACCCACATGAAATTAATGAAATTATCGATTTTCTTCAGCGGATTGACCAAGACAAACTCTTGTTAAATAAATTAGTGCCAGAGCCTGATTCCCTTAAAGAGCCTGCTATTGGTGTAATTTGTACCTATGCTGAGCAAAAAAACCGGTTAAGAAAAGCCTTCTCTTTGTGTGAAGTGTCAGATGCATTGAGATCAATTGTGCGTATTGATACGGTGGATAGTTATCAAGGTAAACAGAATAAGATCATCATTCTCTCAGTTACGCGAAATGATCCAACTAAGTTTCCTGCATTTTTGAAGTCACCAAATCGTGTGAACGTGGCTTTATCTCGCGCAATGGATCGTCTTGTAATCTTTGGTGCGTCAGAAATGTGGCAAGGAGTCAACAGTAACTTACCTTTAGGACGCGTATTAAATTACATCAAGTGCCGTGAAAATCAGACTTTAGAATATCGATATATTTCAAAACGCGCCATTGTCAAAATAGTACAAAACAATCCGCACATTAATAAAAATAGATCAAAAAAATATAGAAAGGCAGGGGTATAACTCATGGAAAATTCACTAAGAAGCTATCATGACGTAGATGTTACATTGCCATCACAACTATTCAATGTGGCATTTAGCTATACCACAACAGATACCTTAGATTTTATTGATTCTATGGTATTGCGCCTATTGGTAATTGCACCACTTTCTGCTGAAAAAATAGCGCGGTTCTTAGGGTTATCTAATCATGAAACAGATGTGCTATTAACTAAATTATTAAAACAAATGCAGATAAAACATCTTGAAGATGATCGATTTGCTCTGACTCAGCGACTTGAGAAAGCATTCTCGGATGTTTGTGCAATTCCTTATGTAAATAAGATTGAGGACAATATTCAAAAGATGAGTTTTGAGATGATTGGCTTGAATCCTGAGCCAGTTAATCCCAACGCATCTGACAATGGGGCAAATTCAATTAAATTAGATGCTTCTAACCAATACCTTTCAAATGGTGAGTCTTTGGTTAGTAAGGAGTTTCAGAAAAATTTTCGATTTTATTTCAGCCAAGGATTAGTTAAGTTGAATCCATCAGTGGATGAAAAGAAGCTGCAACTGTATAAAATGAGCCAAGTGGAAAAATTGCGAGACCATTCTCGTCGTTTTACATTACCATTGACGCTTGATGAGAATTATACACCTACAGAGATTAGTGATTTTAATCACATGGAAAATCTTAACAAAATCGAAGATTCTCTTTACGCTGCTCTTAGATCAGCTAAGAAGCCACAAAATATTGAGGATATTCTAAAGGTACTCCATGAATTAGATATGGAGGATACTTTTTCAGTTGAATCTATTTTTAGCGAGAATAAGCTTAATTTAGATCGCTTATTTAAGCTAGAACACAAATCCAATGAATACTTTATCGGGCCAATATATTCTAAGGAAAATTCAGACCTGTTTTTCAAAACAATCAAACAATATCAAGACCAGAATAATGATGATAAACAGCTGTATTGGTTAGCTCCATCAGATGAATTTTGGGGTAAGTCAGATAGATTTAGTGATTTTATTGATCGTTTATCGACAACCACAATTACCAAAAACTTTAAATGCTTCTTACCAGTGGCATACAGAAATGATAAACAATCAATCGCAAGTTATAAAAAACTAATCACAGCTGAGGCAGGAGCCAAGCACTTTCTAACGTTTAAGGAAAGTAGTGTAGTTTTTGACGGTAATTTTGAGCTTTTGGTTATGAAAGACTCTTTTTGTGTTTTGATTATTCACGTTAGTGATTCATCCACAAATATTTTAACAACAGTGCCTGTGGGTATTATTGTCAAAAATAAGGCTATTGCCCAATCGTTTTATAAGTTTTTTGAAGACTTAGAGAACGATGGAGAGAACTTCTTTGGTTTATTAAATTCTAAAAAATAGAATAATCATCTTAAAAAGCTAGCAGATTTGCTAGCTTTTTTAAACTCAAATTAGAGTGGCAACAATCCAGACCAGACATTTCTACTTTGAAGTGGCTTTGTTGCACAAAGATTTGAAATGCAAAGCGCCCCTAATTGAGCCAAATTTAAGGCGTAACTTGGGTAAGTGGTCGACCTAATTCCGTAAATCTGTTAAGGACTGCTACACGTGCATGGATCTCATTCACTTGGCTATCAAAACTCCTTGCACTGAGTTTATCTCCTAATAATTTGATGCAATGCATCTTAGTTTCAACCAAACTTCGCCGATGATAGCCTGACCATTTTTTCCATAGTGTCCTGCCTAAACGTTTAACTGTTCGAAGTAATTCATTTCGCTCTAGCGAGCTACTCTTTGTATCTTTCCATTTTTTCTAGGTGGAATCACCGCATGCGCTTGCCGATCTGCAATGACCTGACGGCATTGCTTGGTGTCATAAGCCCCATCGGTATAAACAGAGTCAATCCGCTCATCTTGTGGAATCTGATTAAGTAAATCACCAAGCACCTGTGAATCACTGACATTATTGGTTGTAAGCTGAACTGCTCGTATTTGTAGGGTTTTAGCATCTATACCAATATGAAGTTTACGCCATTGGCGACGATATTCAGGTCCATGTTTCTTGCGTTTCCATTCGCCCTCACCTAGAAACTTCATGCCTGTAGAGTCCATGAGTAGATGCAGCCCATCGCTACTTTTTTGGTAGCTGATTACAATATCAATATGCTTTTGTCTTCTACAAAGCGTGGTGTAATCTGGAGCTATCCAATTTAATCCGCAAAGTTTAATCAGACTTTGCACAAAGCCAGTGACCATACGTAAAGACAGACGGAATAAGGATTTAATCATTAAGCAGCATTGGATGACTGCGTCGGAGTAGGTTTGATTTCGCCCTTGTTTACCGATGGACGGAGCATACCATTGCGTAGCAGGATCAAACCAAATGGCAATATTTCCGCGACTCATGAGTGCTCGGTTATATGCGGGCCAATTGGT
>NZ_JBLVOM010000262.1:0-3454 GCF_053543775.1 Acinetobacter endophylla
TCCCTGCACTTGCCACCGAGATAATATTTGCGGATACGCCATTTTGAACAAGCAGACTACGTACAGTTTCAGCACGATTCTGACCAAGTTTTTGGTTATAAGTTTCGCTTCCTAGACGATCCGTATGACCGACCAATATGATCTTACTGACAGAAACAAAACCTGTTGAAATTTTTGATGCTACGTCCTGAACTTCCTGACGGCCTTTAGGCAATAAATCATTTAAAGATGAACCATCAAATTTAAATAATGTATCGGCTGCCAAATCAATTGTTTCAGTATGCTCAACAGGAGCAACGACAGGCTTTTGAGCTGCTGGCTGTTGTCTACAAGCCAAAGGATGACCATTATTTGAAATAAAAGGTACACCAGCAGCATCTACAGAAAGAATAAAGTTACGATCTTTTAATTGATCTGGCCGCAAGTCGACATCGCAACTCTGACAATTTTTTTCGCCGCTACAATTTTTAACTTTGAAATTATAAACTTCTGGTTTTAAATAATACTTTGCCGTATTATTGATATAGAATTTACCTGATTCAATACTGTCAATATAGAAATGAATTGGGCAACTCTGTTCATCTCTTGTATCCCCTGCGCATAATTTAGCATCTCTGTTGACATTGATCTCCTGATTATAACCTTGCTTATTATTTTGAAACCGTAAAGCAGAAGGCTTTGAGTAAGGATCAGATGCACAAGAGGCTACCACCAATGAAATTACAGTAGTTAAAAGCGATAATTTCCACATAAACAACCCTTGGTAGACTTAATGTATTATTAGATTTGTATAACATATTTACGCGAATCTCAACTTTTTAAGTCTTTGAAATAAAAAGGACATAACCCAATTTAATTTTCGACTAAGAAAAGCAAAGCAAGTTATGTCCATTTACTAATTTATCATTTCTGTATTTTTAATCATAGAGCAATTTTACTCAGCGATTGTCATTCAACCTTTAAGAAGTAGAGGATTTCCACCCGCTTTAAGTGATATTGAAATTCTTACTATACAAATTGTGGGAGAGTTTCTTGGCTTAGATTCTGATAAAAATATCTGGTTCTACTTTAAACACAATTGGTTTGAATGGTTTCCAAAATTAGGTTCCTATCCTAATTTTTGCAAACTTTGTGCAAAATTATGGCATGTAAGTCAACAGATTATGTCACAACTAAAATCTTTTTTCGGTTTAGATAATATTCATTTTATCGATGGCTTTCCTATACCTGTTTGTCGTTATGCTAGAGCAAAAAAACATAAAAACTTCAAAGAATCTGCAGGTTTTAGTTATTGTGCGGCTAAACAAGAAAAATATTATGGTTTCAAAGGACATATCGTTATTAACTTTTCAGGAATGATTACAGGCTATACTTTTGCTCCAGCTCATTGTGATGAACGTGATGTTGCACCAGAAATTACTCAAGATATTCAGGGATTACTTGGTGATGATAAAGGATACTTAAGACCTGAATTAAAACACTATTTTATGTACCAAGATATTGATTTACAAACACCTTATAGAAAGAACATGACTGATAGCAGGTCTAAGGAAGCTATGGCGAGGCTCATGAATGCTCGTAGAAAAATTGAGACTGTTATAGGTCAATTAACTGAACGATTTCACATTCAAAAAGTAAGAGCTAAAGATTTATGGCATTTAACGCATAGAATTACGCGTAAGATTCTTTCACATACCATTGCAGTAATTTTAAATACACGATTAGGAAATCCACCTTTACAGCTGGAAAGCCTTATTCAAAGTTGAGATTGGGGTATATTTATTAAAAAATATGCCATTTTATTTATATCACTTTAATAACAAAATAAATACACGAGCATAATTAATTTTTTAAATAAATTGCATTTTTTACAAAAAATATAGACCACGTCACGCTAAATATCCTAATTTTATTACAATTTTCTAATTTATAGAGTAGAAACTCTATTTTAAAAAATCCAATTTACTAATACAAATAAATGAAAAATAAATACTTTATTAGGACTTACGCAAAGACGACCGAAGGCGAGCGTAACTGCTCACGCAAATAATCACTGAGTAAACCCCTTTTAACCTGATATAAAGATTGTTTTAACCGTTTAGCCTGTCTGGCTAACTGCAGCCAAACCAGCATACAACAACAAATATGATTCCGCTGAATACGAGCCTTACGACACTGATTAGCTTCAATACCAGTGAGTTGTTTAAGTTCTCGGTGAAACTGCTCAATCTTCCAGCGGATGGCACACACCAATCGTGTGCCATCTGATGAATCCTGAGTGGTGTCGTTGGTGACAATCCAGTCCGTGCGGTTTTCATTAACCACTACTCGGAACAGTTGCACTTTGTAATCTTTAGGAAAGGCATGTATTTTAATCAGTTTGCCATTTTGTTGCTCTTGGTCAGTCCAAGTTAATTCGTTGACTGCTTTGTAAGGGTGTACTCCTTTTGAATCATCGACTTTGCGATTGGATTTTAAAGGACAATAATAGATTTTTTGTAAGTTATCAATATACAGCATGATGTCTTTGGTGGCATACCAGGTATCCATGAGCACATATTTGAATTTAATTTGTTTGTGTTCAATACTGTGCTGTAGCATGTCTTTTAGATGGTCAAGTTTGCTTTTGCCATCGGTGGTTTTGTCATAAATACGGTAATCAATGAACCAGTATTGTTCGGTCTTAGGATTGACATAGATACAGTTAACGATGCAGATGCCTTTAATAATGCGATGGGCGTTGCCACTGAACCGTACCGGGTTTGTCGGAGAGTCAATATTCTGAGAGACTATCCCGATGACAAAATTAAAATATACCCCTGAAATCAGAGAAAGAGCGGTTCAATTATTGATTGAATCTGAAAAAGATTATCCATCGAATTGGGCTGCGATCACAGCTATTGCTCCTAAAATCGGTTGTACTCCTGAAACACTACGTGTTTGGTATCAAAAATATTTAGATAAACAAAATCCAGTTAAAGTACAGCAGCTTTCAGACCAAGAACGTATCAAACAACTCGAACGAGAAAATAAAGAACTGCAACGCGCCAATGAGATTCTACGTAAAGCAGCCGCTTTTTTCGCCCAGGCGGAGCTCGACCGCCCACACAAATAATGGTGGATTTTATCCATAACAATAAAGATCGATATGGTGTTGATGCGATTTGTAGGATTTTACCGATCGCAGCTTCAACCTATTACCGGACTCTAGATCTCTGCGAAAATCCAGAACATCGAGCGAAACGAGATCTACATGATGAGCATCATGCTGAGGAGATTAAACGAATTTGGAAGGAAAGTTCAGGTCGGTATGGTGTACGTAAAGTCTGGCAAAAACTGAAACGTGAAGGCTATATTATTGCACGCTGTACTGTTGCTCGATTAATGAAAAAGCTAGGTATACAAGGTGTTTGGCGAGGTAAGAACAAACAAACCACCCGTAGCCGAGATGACC